>JAAUPC010000102.1 GCA_012036325.1 Paracoccaceae bacterium | reverse complement strand
CCCACCGCGTAGCAGACCTCGCCGCCCTTCTTGAGGCACGGGTATTCCTCGAGTCGGTAGTACCAGCAGCGCGGGCGCTGCAACACGTTGCCGCCCACGGTGGCGACGTTCCGGATCTGGGGTGAGGCGGCTTCGGCCACCGCCACTCCGGCGGCCAGGCACCGCGGCATCGAGGCCGGGCACTTCTCCTTCAACATCGACCGCGGCCGCTGCCCGCAGTGCGAAGGCACGGGGGTGCAAGAGGTCGACATGCAGTTCATGGCGCCGGTGACCGTGACCTGCGACACCTGCCAGGGCCGGCGCTTCCGGCCCCAGGTGCTGGCGGTGCGCTGGAAGGGTCGGACCATCCACGAGACCCTCGAGCTGACCGTCGACGAGGCGATCGCGTACCTGCGCCGTGCGGCGCGCGAGCGCGTCGAGACGATCTACTACATCTACGTGCTCGACGGCGAGAACCGTCTGCTCGGCGTCGCCTCGTTCCGCGAACTCTTCGCCGCGCCCTCCGACAACCCGGTCACATCGCCAAGAGCGTTGACGCGGGCGATCGTCGGCTCCGTCGACACCCACTTCACCTGCGCATCGGTGACCTTTCCGTCCGCGCTGCGGAAGATCGCCGTCACTCGCGCGCCGCCGCCAATCGGGAGAACGCGCGAGCCACGAAGTTCCACCACATCAGATCTGCTCGGGGAACGGCGGCCCGCCGACGAGGAGCAGGCGTGCACCGTCGAGGCTCGAGATGGTGGCCGCGGTCCGCTTCGACCCCAAGTAGTGAAGGAGATGGCGGTCGAGCGGATGGCCGTCGAGCGCCACCACGCGGCCTTCGGCGCCGGCCAGGAACAGGCGGTGCACCCGCGTCACATCGGTGTTGACCAAGCGCAGCCGCACAAGTCCGCCTGTCGGCACCGGAATGGTCGGCTCGACCGCCCAGTTCACGGTCATTACCGTGCCGAGCGTCCCGCCCCGCGCCGCGTTGCGGGGCTTCGACAGGTCGATGAACTGTCCATCCGCGCCCAGCCGGAAATCGCGCAGGTTCAGCGCGACCTCGGCATCGAAGCCCGGGTCCAGCGCCTCTTCCACGACCAGCACGCCGTTCAGACCCCGGCTAAGCTGTTCGAAGGTGTTGCAGTGGGGATGATACCAGAACGTGCCCGCGTCCTGCGGCGTGAAGACGTAGTCGAAAGTCTCGCCCGGGTTCAGCGGGAATTGGCTGACCCAGGCCACGCCATCCATCGTATGCGGGACGCGGAGCCCGTGCCAGTGGACGGTTGTCATCTCGGCCAGGCGGTTCTCGAACCGGATTAGCGCAGGCTTCCCCTGGCGCAGACGGATGACCGGGCCGGGGCCACCCCCGGCATAGCTCATCAACCCCTCGGTCACCGGGCCTGACAGGCTGGCGCGGATGGACCGTGCCGCAAGGTCGACCGTCACGCCCCCCGCCGCCGATCGGGGCAGGCCGAGCGTTGCAAGTCCGGCGGTTCCGGCAAGTCCGGCCATCATCGCACGGCGGGTGATCTGCATGTCGGCCCTCACTGAATTCACCCCGGGCGTGGTTGGACGCCACGGTTGAAGGATTCCTATTCCACCACGAATTCACGCTCACCCGCTGCGTGCAAGAGTGAAAGTTCTGCGCCATAGGGGGGCGTCACTTCACTGGGCTACCCCTCGCCTGAAGTGACTTCGGAACGGCATCGGAAATATTTCACGTTCTTTCAGGTTATTAGAAGTCTTAATGCGCAAAAATGAGGTATTGTGCACATTACTTAGCGCTTTCTCTCTGAGCACTATTACCCACGATAAGTCCGCCTTATCGTGGGTGTTGAAAGGGTACGGAAAGGGGACATCCTATCCCGCGAAGCCCACAGGAAAGCCCTCGGATCAATGGTCAGAAACAGCACCCAGCAACGACATCCCGGGAAAGCCCGCCGCCTTGCGGTCAAAGGTGACCGTCGCTCGGCAGCCAGCCCCCTGCCCTGCCAACGCAATCATCTGATCGGCAAAGCCAGCGCCGCCCTTACGCAGGCGATCCACCGCGACAGCGACCTGATCCCCCGCTTCAACCACAATTTCGCGTGCGCCGAGCAGGCCCTCGATCGCGTCAGCGATGTCCGTGCGTGGCAAACGATAGATCTTCTGCAGCACCCAGACCAGCTCGACCAGAACCTCGCGGCAAACGAACCCAGGAGCATCCGAAGTGAGTTTGGCGAAAACCGCGTTTGCAAGCTCTGCCTGGTCTGCATCGTCCTTCATCAGGAAGCGAACAATCACATTGGTATCGAGGCCCGTCATCGCGTCGGCATGCCCGAGTCCGCCGCGCCTTCGGCGATCGCATCTTCAATTTCTTCAAGTGTTGCCCTGTGCGGCGACCGTCCCTCCAACAGGCCCGACAAAGCCATCACCGGCCCGCTGCGTACGATCCGAACTTCGCCTCCGTCCAGGATCATGTACCTCACCCGGTCGCCTGGATGCAGCCCCAAAGCTTGCCGGACATCCCGCGGCAGGGTGGTCTGGCCTTTGATGGTGACGGTGGATTCTTGCATGGCACACCCCAAGTCAACCTGCGTTTATGCATTACAAATGCAACTTTCGGCTTACACATTCAAGGTGCAGGCATGAAAACCCTTGCCCTGCCCGCCTATGCGCAGCTCTCCGACGCGGATGAGGCGGCGCTGACCGATCTTTTCCGGCGGGGAACGCCGCCAAACACATTGCGAGCGTGGGAAAGGGATCTGGCCTATATCGCGGCCTGGAAGATGGCCTCTTTTGGCAAACCTCTGGCTTAGCCCGAAGAGGAGAAGGTGGCGCTGCGCTTCATCCTCGATCACGCGCAGGATTTGACCACCAAGAAAGGGCTTGCGCGGGACGTGGCTTTGGAGCTGGTCGCCATCGAACTGCGGCGCGAACTGACCTGCCCTGCCCCGGCCACGCTCGACCGCCGCATCGCAAGCTGGCAGGCGTTCCACCGGATGCGCAATCTGCCCTCGCCGTTTTCTGCGCCCCTTGTGCAGCAAGCACGTCAGAAATCTCGACGCGCCAATGCCCGGCCGCGCGTCCCCAAATCGCCCAGGCCAGTGACCCGTGACATTCTGGAAGCCTTGCTGGCCACCTGCGACGTCAGCCTTCGCGGCATCCGCGACCGCGCCATGCTGATGCTGGCCTTTGCATCTGGCGGTCGGCGGCGGTCGGAGGTGACAGCTCTGAATGTCGAAGATATCGCGCTGGGTGATTTCAGGGAGAAGGGGCTCCTTTGGATCCGCCTGCTCGAGACCAAGACTACCAAAAGGGATCAAGCCCCCCGCCTGCCTCTGAAGGGACGCGCTGCCCGTGCGCTGGTGCATTGGCTGGAGGTGACCAAGATCACAGATGGGCCGCTGTTTCGGCCTGTTTCCTTGGCTGATCGCCCCCTGCCCCGTCGCCTGGCCTCAGACGCGCTGCGCACGATTCTGCGACACCGATTGGAACTCGCCGGGCTGCCGGTGGATTTTTCCACCCCGCATGGCCTGCGCGCCGGGTTCCTCACACAAGCCGCCCTCGATGGCGCGCCCTTGGCCGCCGCCATGAAGCTATCCCTGCACCGCTCTGCCGTGCAGGCCCAAAAGTACTATGCCGATGTCGAGATCAGCGAGAACCCGGCGACCGATCTTCTAGGTGACTGATCCTGCACGGGCCGCCGGGCGGGTCGACGGGTACGGCGTAAAACTGGACCGTCCCATTTTTGCTGCCCTGACCGAATATGCCCGTATCCTGGCCAAGGATCAGCCCCCTGCCCCGCCTTGGACAGCCGGACATCCGCAGGCGTCAGGGTTTAGCCAAGCTCTCGAAAGAAGGCCTCAATCGCCGCTTCCAGACGGCCACGTTCGACCGTGGAGAAATCGCGATCCATCTGCAACTCCACCTTGCCGGGGGCTGCAGTGCATTTCACCTCACCCGCCACAAGCGGCAGGCGAAGCACGGTCTTACCGCGTTTTGCCGGCCTTCCCCGCCCAGGATTTCCCCGCGGGGAAATCACCGGAGGTTCGGCGTGGTCAAAGGCTTGCAGGAGGCGCACCTCAACGTCAGCCGTGCGACGCGGTTCGCGACGCAGCGCTTCGACAATCTGGGTCACCAGTTCGGGCTGCACTTCAAGCCGATGCGCCAGTGCCAGACCCAAGGCGCGCGGAATGGCTTCGGGGTGCTCCAGATGTTTTTCCAGCCGCGATAGAAGGAAGGCAAAGCGCCGGATATAGGACCGTTTCTGCGGGTTGGCCGAGGCGAAGAGCAGGTTCACCGCCTGATCCAGATCCTCGCAGCCGCCGACCTGATCTTCGGCAAAGGCCCGCGCCAGACGGGCCATTTCCGACCAAGTGATATCTTTGCGCACCAGGTTTTCATCAACCATCCGGCGGTAAAGACTATCCACCGTTTCCCCGGGGGGGAACCAGACTGGCCGGAATGCGGGACCAGCGGCTATCGCCGGTTTCCTGCGACAGGGTGCGATAGGCGGTCAGGCGGCGCCAGCCTTCCACCAGCTCATACCCCCCACCCTGTACCGGTTCGACGCGGATGGGGTTTGAAAGGCCAATGGCGCGCAATGAGGCCATCAGGTCGCCAATCTCGGGGTCTTGCCGGCGCGAGCGGTCGCGGACCAGCTTGGTCACGCGAATGTCGTCCAGCGGGATCATGTCGGTGATGAGGCCCAGCTTCTTCAGCCGGACAAACTCATGCGCAAGTGCATCGTTCTCCGACCGGATCGCGGCTTCAACCTCAGCCCGCTGGCGGGTGGCTTCGCCGGTTTCGGTGATGGCCGTGGCCATCGGACCGCGGCGCTGGGGTTCCAAGGGGGCAGGGGTTTCGGCACTGGACCCGCCCTCAGGCAAGTCAATGTCAAACAAGCGGCGCTTCTTGGTCATTGGTCATTCTCCATCTTCGCCCATGCGGTCAGGACATTGCCCTTGAACTCATCATAGGCCTGATCGAAGGTCGCCCGGGCGCGGCGCCAGGTTTCGCGGGTCATGTCGCGGTAGTCGATCTCATAGATCGAGGACAGGAACCGGCCAGACTGTTCGACGGCGCGGGTGTGTTCAATCGGGTGCGTGGTCATCCTGTCACCGAACACCTTTCCAAAGGCATCGCGCATCGCACGGTGGAGGTCATTGCCCGGTTCATAGCGGGTGAGCAGGAAGCGGAGGTCGAGGAATTCCTTCGGCAGCTTTGATTCCCCGCGGGAAATCAGCGCCGAAATCGGCGAGGTCGGCAAGCGCCTCGGCCAGCTGACCGATGAAAGAGGTGGTGCTGTCATATTCCCAATAGCCGGGACCCGAGGGGACATATAGGACATCGGCCGCGAAGACCGCGTTCATCGACTGATAACCGATGGCGGGCGGGCAGTCGAAGATCACCATGTCATAGGCATCATCCGGCAGGCTATCCAGCCAGCGGGAGACGGCCGCAAAGAACGACCATTCGGGGTTGAGGTGGCGGTACTGCGCGCTGGCAAACTCGACAAAGGCCGCGTTGGCGCAAGAGGGGACAAGGTCGATGGTCGGCCAGCAGGTGGGCTTGATGAAATCGGTCGCGCGCAGATCCCCAAGGCCGGTTTCCGAGACCGAGGCGGGCAGGCGGCGCACTGGGACCTGGCGGCCGGTTTCCGCCCCGGCAGCGCGGGCATTCATACGGTCCGTCTCACGGATCAGGTCGCGAGCCATGATGCCCCAGACGGTATGTTCCTCGGACACATCGGCAAGGCCCATGGAATGTGAGAGGGTGGCCTGGGGGTCAAAGTCGATGGTGAGGACGCGGTAGCCATCCAGGGCCGCGGCATGGGCGAAGTGCAAGGCCACGGTCGACTTGCCCGCACCGCCCTTGAAGTTGGCCACCGCCACCCGCACCGCACGCTTGCCCTTGGGGCGTTCGGGCAGAAGGCTTTTGCGGTTGACCTTCATCTTGCGCCGCATTTCATTCACCTCTTCAAGCGAGAACCAGCGCTGGCGGCCGTCCGCTTCGATTTCCCCGCCGGGAAGTCCAGGCTCGGCTGCGAGGCGACCGCGAAAGGTGTTCTGGTTGACCTTGAAGATCAGTTCGGCCACCTCCCATGAGGAGAAGCGGCGGAGCGTCTTTTCGTTCCCGGGCGAGAAGGTCTGCTTCCGGATCCAGCTTTGCATCTTGAGCGAGCTGTCGCGCAGCTGCGCAAGGTCCTTATGTCCGAACATGGGATTCCCAACGCTAATTCCGATATGAAACCCGAAATACGCCGGATTTGACTTTTGTGCAAATGCGAAGTCTGCTGAGCAGGCATTTCCCCGCGGGGAAATCTGGGCAGGCGGCAAAGCCCGGCGGACCTGGGGCAGGGGCCAAGGGGACCGATTCGGCCGGGGACGGCGGGACCTTGCGGATATGGCCAGCGATTGGGGGGACATTTTGCCAAGCCTACCACCCATTGGGGTGACATCACTGGCCAATAGGGTGACATACAGCATGGCCCCCAATACCATGCAACCCTTTTCATCCTGAAGGTTTCAGGGCAGAAGTCGTCCACTGCCAGCGCTGGTCTTGACAGACTCAGCAAACTCAACGCTAATCGTTGCAAGATCGGGAATAACGTTGGATCAGCAGAGTCCAACCCGGTCAGAGCAACACGGCGGGGCAGGCGGCGATGCAACGGGCAGGGATCGAGAAGCGGGCGACGGGCCGGAATGCGGCAGCGCTGAAGTATGACATCCTCTCGGCCCTTGGGGCGCATGGCTGTGCAGGGGACAAGCATCGCCAACGGCTGGTCCTGCGGCTGATCACGCTGATCGTGGCGCGCTACAACTGGATGGCGGATGAGCTGTGTGTCGGCCAACGCGAAATGGCGGCGCTGTGGTCGATCGATGAGCGCAGCGTCAAACGCGACGTGGCAAGGCTACGCGAGATGGGGTGGCTGGTCCAGAAGCGGGCGGCGGTGCGGGGCAGGGTGGCAGTGCATGGGCTGAACCTGGCCCGCATCCTTGAGGTGACGGGACCGGACTGGGCGCGCATCGGCCCGGACTTCACGGCGCGGATGACGGGGTCTGAAGTCCCAGTGCCAGCCCCGGACAACGTCATCAGCTTTCCGCTGCCGCAAGGGGAGGGGGGGCTTTGGTCGCGTATCCAGGCGACCTTGCACCGCGAGGACCCGCAGCTTTATGGAGCCTGGTTCGCTGCGTTGCAGGCGGACGCGCCAGAGGCTGGGGTCTTGACCCTGATCGCTCCCACCCGGTTTCATGCGGACTATCTGCGCAGCAACCATCTGCATCGTTTGCAGCGCGCCGCGCAGGCCTGTGATGCGGGCCTGTCGCGGATAGAGGTTGAAACCCTCTAAGTGCGGAACGCGGCGGCGAAGGGATCTGGTAGGGCGAACTCGGCTGCTGCCTGGGCGCGAC
Source organism: Paracoccaceae bacterium (assembly GCA_012036325.1). Taxonomy (GTDB): domain Bacteria; phylum Pseudomonadota; class Alphaproteobacteria; order Rhodobacterales; family Rhodobacteraceae; genus Tabrizicola. The sequence continues at coordinate 3,180 of JAAUPC010000102.1, read as the reverse complement.
CTTCGGTCGACATCTTGCGGGCGGTTTTGGTGACGATGTCAAGAACTGCGGCCGGGTCATGCTTTGCCGCGAAGGGCTGAAAGTACCAGCGCAGGAAGACAAAACAGATCACGTCCTCCAGCGCCTGCACCTCGGGGTCACGTTTCAGGCCCTCTTTGCGCAGAAGGACGCCGACCCGGGCGCAATCTTCTGGCGGATAGCCAGCTTCGGCCATCATCCCGGCCACGCGGTCGGCATGGCGGCGGGCCTGTTCGCGGCGCCATGCAAGATAGCCGTCTTTCCCCGGAGGGAAATCGGCGCGCGGCAGAAGCCAGCGTTCGACATGCTGGCCCCGGGCTGCGATCTGCAGGATTTCCGTCGCTGCAGGGAACAGGCGGGCAAGCTCGTCCGTCATGCGCTGGCCGTAGGGCAAGGCCTCGGCCTTGGGGTCGGCGGTGTTGGCGGTGTCAATCAACGCCAAGGCGCGGGTTAGCCTTCCGGGTGTGGTCATGATCCTGCCTTTGCCACTGCATTGCGCAGGAGTGTTGCGCAGACTGGCGATGGCGTCGAGGGTGTTTGCATCGGGCAGGCAAGGCGAGGGCTGTATGGTTGCCGGGCTTGAAGATTGCCCTGGCTGAAGCCTTAAGTCGGGTGGCGGGCGTTGATGCCGGGGTGATGACGGTCGGGGGTCATCTTCACCGCAACCCCGTCCTTGGCCAGCAGCGGGCCTGCAAGCCCAGCGGTCATGCCCAGCATCCCGCCACAGATATAGGCCACCAAGGCAAGACCGATCCCGCCCCCAGCGGCAAGAACGCCAGCCGTGGCCGCAAGACCTGCTGCGATTCCAAAAAGGACAAGCTTAACAGCCATTTACCAAGCCCCCTTGTACGACTCATGCCCCTACAATCGCCGTCTGATTGTGGCACGATGTTGGCCGCCGCGATAGGCATTGTATAGCTTTTTAAGCAAGTTCTCTAGAGATAATTCGCCTTAAGGTTGTGCTTGGGATCATTGCTTGGCGCATCTGATCTGATCGGGTAATCAAGCCTCGGGACAGAGCCTGACCCAAGGTGTTGTTCCGGATCGGAGTTTTGTTTGCCAAGCCTGCCTGATGCCCGCCGCGTGCTGATCCTTGTGGAGAACCTGCCCCTACCCCTGGACCGCCGGGTCTGGCTTGAGGCCACGACGCTGGTGCAGGCGGGGTATCAGGTCAGCGTGATCTGCCCGACCGGCAGGGGCTGGGACAAAGCCCATGAGGTGATCGAAGACGTCCATATCTGGCGCTATCCGGCCCCGCCCGAGGCGCATTCCGGTGCCTTGGCCTATGCGCGGGAGTGGGGCGGGGCGCTGTGGCACATGGCGCGGCTGATGCGCGTTGTCCGACGCGCGCGCGGGTTTGACGTGGTGCAGGGCTGCAACCCGCCGGACCTTTTGTTCCTGCTGGCTTTGTGGTGGCGGCCGCACGGGGTGCGGTTTCTGTTTGACCACCATGACGTTTGCCCGGAGCTGTTCGAGGCGAAGTTCGGCAAGCGGGGTCTGCTTTACCAGATCATGCGCCTGTGTGAGCGGCTGACCTTTGCCACGGCCAGCGTGTCGATGGCCACCAACGAGAGCTTTCGTCGGGTGGCGCTGACGCGGGGCAAGATGCGGCCCGAGGATGTGTTCGTCGTCCGGTCAGCGCCGCGGGTGGAAAGCTTTCTGCCCGGACCGGGGGATGTGGCCGTCCGCAAAGGGGCGAGTACGGTCCTGGGCTATGTCGGCGTGATTGGCCAGCAGGAGGGGATGGATCTCTTGGTGGCTGCCGTGGCGCATCTGGTTGGCCATATGGGGCAGGGGGATGTGCATGTGGTGATCGTGGGCTTTGGCCCGGCCTTGGCCGAGATGCAGGCCGATGTGGCGGCGCGGGGGCTTTCAGGGCATTTCACCTTTACCGGGCCGCTTTACGGGGCGGGGCTGCTGGACGCGCTGAATGCCATCGACATCGGTGTGGCGCCGGACCCGAAAAACGCGATGAACGACATCTCGACCATGAACAAGGTCATGGAATACATGGCGCTGGAAAAGCCGGTGGTGCAGTTTGACCTGACCGAAGGGCGCGCCTCGGCCGAGGAGGCTTCGCTCTATGCAGTGGCGAATGATCCTGTTGATTTTGCAGAGAAAATCGCCTGGTTGATGGATCGGCCAGAAGAACGGGCGCGGATGGGGCGCATCGGGCGCGCGCGGGTGCTGGAGCGCCTTTCCTGGGCGCATTCGGCACCGGCCTTGCTGGCGGCCTATGACCGGATCTTTGCCCGGATCAACCGTTAGGGCCTAGCTCCGGCTACGCCACGAAAGCGCCAGTGTCAGCCCGGCCAGAAAGCCGCCAAGATGGGTTTCCCAGGCAAGTTGGCCGCCCTGGAGGACCCAGACGAGGGCGTTCAACGCGAGAAGCAGGATGATCAGGCCTGCCCCCCGCAAAAGCTGGGCCCCCAAACGCGGGGTCTGGCGCACCTCGGCCATCAGCCAATCTGCCGCAAGGCCGAAGAGCGCCCCGGACGCGCCGACCATGGGCGCGGCGCTGGTGGTCAACAGCGTCTTCTGGGGGCTGGATTTGACCGTGCCTGGCAAGGCGAACGTGGATTACGTGGACCCGTACCAGCCGCTGTTCTATGGCTTCAAAGGACACCGGCGCGGCATCAAGGCAGCCGATCACGCCTTGGGCAAGGTGCTGCCCGCCGGCCAGCGCTGTACGCTGACGCTGAACCCTGCTTTCGTCAGCGCGCTGCAGGCGCGCGGCGTTGGCCCCGGCGTGCCGTCACCGTAGCCAAGCCTGGTGAGCACTTGGCCGGCCAAGTCAGGCACGTCGATGTTGCCGTGGTCCTCGTAGCAAACGTCGAGAACGGCCTGCGCGATCTTGTCCTCGCGCGAAAACCTCAGGCGATCCGCCGCGAGCGAGATGAGCAGAATCGCCATTGCCAAGATGACTTCCAATAGCGTGATGCCCCGACGTTCGCGGGGCATCTGGAAACTTCGAGTCGTCCCGTGTGAGACGTACACTATTTTGTACCCGTAGTTGAACTGCGCTTCGAAACAAATTTATCTCAATAAATTTGATTAACAGCCTTCAATTTAAGAATCTGGCATCCACATACGCAAATACTTTGCTTATACAAAAATTTTCTCAAACAATTCGTTTCCAAACTCATCAGTCAATCACAACAT
>JAAUPC010000101.1 GCA_012036325.1 Paracoccaceae bacterium | reverse complement strand
CCGAACGCGGCTTGCTGCGAGCCCAGTATTATCTCGCGCGCCTTTATGCCGACAACTCCGGCGCCATGACCGATCATCCGAAAGCCTACGAGCTGTTCCGCATGATCGTGCAGGAGCACGCGGCCAAGATCGACGTCGATGACGAACCCGCGCGCGGTCTTCGTCGGCAAGGCGCTGACCGCTGCAGCCGGCTACATCCTGCGCGGCCTGCCGGAGTTCGACAAGCTGATCAAGCAGGCGGCGACGGACACCAACGACGCCACGCGGCTGAAGACCCCATGCACCATTCCGGCCTTGTCGGCCTCCGGCACGTCCTGAAAGCCGAAATGGGTTGTCTTTTCTTCGCTCATCTGGCTTGCGTCCCTTGCTTCAACCCTCCTTATAGTCTGCCAACCCGCGCCCGCAATGCGCCGAACTGTCCGGAACCGCCGATGCCTGAGCTGCCCGAGGTTGAGACTGTCCGCCGTGGCCTTGCCCCGGTCATGGAAGGCGCGGTGATTGCACTGGCTGAGGTCAACCGCCCCGATCTGCGCTGGCCCTTGCCCGAAAAGATGGCAGAACGGCTGACCGGCGCTCGGGTGACCGCGCTGCGGCGGCGGTCGAAATACATCCTCGCCGATCTGGACCGGGGTGAGACGCTGCTGATCCATCTGGGCATGTCGGGCCGGATGCTGATTTCCGGCGCGATGCTGGGCCAGTTTCACCACGACCACCCCGCGCCGCAAAAGCATGACCATGTGGTTCTGCATATGGACGGCGGCGCCCGCATCACCTTCAACGACGCCCGCCGCTTTGGCGCGATGGATCTGATGGCCACGGGGGGCACGCATCCCTTACTGGACGCCCTTGGCCCGGAACCCTTTGGCAATGATTTCAACGAACCTTACCTGGCCGCCCGGCTGGCTGGCCGCCGCACCCCGATCAAATCCGCGTTGCTGGATCAGCGGATCGTGGCGGGGCTTGGAAATATCTACGTCTGCGAAACCCTGTTCCGCGCCCGGATCAGCCCCCTGACCCTGGCCGGTGACCTGACGGAAACCGCTGTCCACGGCCTGGTCCCGATCATCCGCGAGGTGCTGGCCGAGGCGATTGAGGCAGGCGGCTCCTCCTTGCGCGATTTCCGGCAGGCGAATGGTGAGCTTGGCTATTTTTCCAAGCATTTCCAAGTCTATGACCGTGAAGGCGACCCGTGCGAAACCCCCGGTTGCCCAAGCACCATCACCCGCACCGTGCAATCCGGCCGCTCCTCCTTCTGGTGCCCCACCTGCCAGAGGTGACTTGCCATCCCGCCGTTTGGTGCTAGGAGTCACCCCCACTGCAACAGCGGAGAGCCCGATGGCCTATGAGACGCTGATCGTCGAGACTGAGGATTACGTCACCCTCATCCGGCTCAATCGCCCCGATGCCATGAACGCGCTGAACTCCACGCTGATGCGGGAACTCGCCGCCGCCGTCACGGCTGCCGAAGCGAATGACAAGGTCCGCTGCATCGTCGTCACCGGGTCGGAAAAAGCCTTCGCCGCCGGGGCCGATGTGCGAGAGATGGCCGAGAAATCCTTCATCGACGTCTTTTTCGATGACCTCTTCGCCGCCGAATCCGCCACCATCGCCCGCGTCCGCAAGCCGATCATCGCCGCCGTCTCCGGTTACTGCCTTGGCGGGGCTGCGAGTTGGCAATGCTGTGCGATTTCATCATCGCCGCCGACACCGCAAAATTTGGCCAGCCCGAGATCAACCTTGGCATCGTCGCCGGCATGGGCGGCACCCAACGCCTGACCCGCGCGGTGGGCAAGTCCAAATCCATGGACATGCACCTGACCGGCCGCTTCATGGACGCGGCCGAGGCGGAGCGTTGCGGCCTTGTCTCCCGCGTGGTCCCGGCCAAATCCCTGATCGAAGAGGCGATGAAGGCCGCGCAGAAAGTGGTGGAGAAATCCGCCGTGACCAGCATGGTCGTCAAGGAATGCGTGAACCGCGCGCAGGAAACCACCCTGGCCGAAGGTCTCCTCTTCGAACGCCGCATGTTCCATGCCCTCTTTGCGACCGAAGACCAGAAGGAAGGCATGGCCGCCTTCCTTGAAAAGCGCCAACCGCAATTCCGCGACAAGTAGGCCTTTCCTTTTCCACCACATTGCCCTAAGGGACGCCCCACATGCGCGTGGGCCCGCTTAGGCAAGAATCAATCCTGACCATCGGTCGGGGCCTTTGGTCTTTCGTGCAAACCGTTTGAAACCGAAAGATCCCAAGGGAAGCCCATGGCAAATACCGCCCAGTCCAAGAAACGCGCCCGTCAGTCCGAAGCGCGTTATGCCGTCAACAAAGCCCGCCGGTCGCGCATCCGCACCTTCCTGCGCAAGGTCGAAGAGGCCATCGCTTCCGGTGATGCCGAAGTTGCCGCCGCCGCCCTGAAAGCCGCCCAGCCGGAACTGGCCCGTGGCGTGTCGAAAGGCGTGCTTCACAAGAACACCGTGTCGCGCAAGATCTCGCGCCTGACCTCGCGGGTCAAGAACGTGGGCGCTGCCGCCAAGGCCTGAACCCTCTGATCGATTCCCTGTGTCAGGCCTTGAGGCCGGGCCTGGGCCGGAAGGGCGCACCCGCCAGGGTTGCGCCCTTTCGCCATTTTACGCCGATCCGACGGGGGGTTTTGCGCACTCCGTTGCCGATTTGCACGGGCCGCCGGATTCGATTTCCGGGAATGCCTGTCAAGCGAGATGTTCGGTTGCAGACCCCGCGGACCGCTTGCTAGCGTCTCCCTGCGATTCACGTCGACTTGGGGGACAAGAACGGGTCGCAAAGGGAAAACCGCTGCACGGATCAAGGGCTGGTAGGCCACAAGGTCTGGGTTTTTCTTTTGTGATCAATGATTTGGCAGTGGCATCCAAGCCACTCCGTCATGTAGGGGCAAGCCTGCCGGGCAACCGGTTGCAGCGCCTGCGCGTCCTGTCCCTTGCCAGAACCGATTGGCCCGCCCTCACCCAGGGGGCAGGGCAGGTTTGGTCGATGCGGCACGTATGGTGAATAGGAAGTGCAGGTTCGGCAGATTTTCTGTCGAGTCAGGGATATTGGCAGGTCAAAGCGAATGACGAACGAAACTTGGGGTCAGGTCCGGGAAGAGCTGATCAAGCGTGTTGGCAAGAACAATTACGTCACCTGGATCGAACCGCTGAAACTTGCCCTCTTGCACAACGGCGTCGCCCGCTTTGAAGTGCCGACGATCTTTTTCGGTGACTGGGTCCAGCGCAACTATGCCGACCATATCCGCACCCAGCTTGCCAGCGCCGGTGCCCCGGTTGAGCGGGTGGAGTTTGCCCTTGGCGCGCCCTCGATCACGTCTACCCCCGCCCCGGTGAAGGCCGCCGCCAAACCCGCCCGCACCCGCGCCCTGCCGGTCGAAGACTTGCCCGGCGCGCCCCTTGATGCCCGCTTCACCTTTGACAGTTTCGTCGTCGGCAAACCGAATGAGCTTGCCCATGCCGCCGCCCGCCGTGTCGCCGAAGGCGGCCCGGTGACCTTCAACCCGCTTTTCCTTTACGGCGGCGTCGGCCTTGGTAAAACCCATCTCATGCACGCCATCGCGCATGAGCTTCACACCCGCAGCCCCGACCTGCGCGTCCTTTACCTGTCGGCCGAACAGTTCATGTACCGCTTCGTCCAGGCCCTGCGCGAACGCCAGGTGATGGACTTCAAAGAGCTGTTCCGCTCAGTCGATGTGCTGATGGTCGATGACGTCCAGTTCATCGCAGGTAAGGATTCCACGCAGGAAGAATTCTTCCACACTTTCAACGCGCTGGTGGACCAGAACAAACAGATCGTCATCTCTGCCGACCGCGCCCCGGGGGAAATCAAGGACTTGGAGGAACGCATCAAATCCCGCCTGCAATGCGGGCTGGTCGTGGACCTGCACCCTACGGATTATGAACTCCGCCTCGGCATCCTGCAGCAGAAGGTGGACTATTACCGCCAACAGTATCGCGGTTTGGTGCTGGCTGATGGCGTGCTGGAGTTCCTGGCCCACCGCATCACCTCGAACGTCCGCATCCTTGAAGGCGCGCTGACCCGCCTCTTCGCTTTCGCGAGCCTTGTGGGCCGCGAAATCACGCTGGAACTGGCGCAGGATTGCCTGGCCGATATCCTGCGGTCGTCTGACCGCAAGCTGTCGATCGAGGAAATCCAGCGCAAGGTTGCGGAACACTACAATATCCGTCTTTCCGACATGATCGGCCCGAAGCGGTTGCGCAACATCGCCCGCCCGCGTCAGGTGGCGATGTATCTGTCAAAGCAGTTGACCCCGCGGTCCCTGCCGGAAATCGGCCGCCGCTTCGGGGGCCGCGACCACACCACGATCATGCACGGTGTCCGCAAGATTGAGGAATTGATGGCCACCGACAGCCAGCTTTCCGATGATCTGCAGCTTCTGCGCCGTCTTCTGCAGGGCTGAAACCGGGCTGCCCTTGACGGCCCCGGCAAAGGCCCCCACTGTCCAGCGAAACACTTGTGAACCGGCGAAAACCGGGTAAATTCGGCGTCCCTTCAAGGGGTCCGCAGGGGGAAGTCAGATGAAGCTCAGCATCGAACGCGCGTTTTGCTCAAGGCGCTGGCGCAGGCCCAATCGGTTGTCGAACGGCGCAACACGATCCCGATCCTCGCCAACGTGCTGATTGAGGCTGAGGGCGCGCAAGTGTCGTTCCGCGCCACCGATCTGGACATTGAGGTTGTGGATCGCGCCCCCGCCATGGTGGAACGCGCCGGGTCCACCACCGTTTCCGCCGTCATGCTGCACGAAATCTGCCGCAAGCTGCCCGATGGCGCGCTGGTGAACCTGGCCGAAGACGCCGCCGCTGGCCGTCTGACAATCACCGCTGGCCGCTCTACCTTCAGCCTGGCAACCCTGCCGAAGGAAGATTTCCCGGTCATGGCGACCAGTGAATATTCCTCCAACTTCGCCGCCAAAGCGCCCGAGCTGCGCCGCCTCTTCGACAAGGCGAAATTCGCGATCTCGACTGAGGAAACGCGTTATTACCTTAACGGCGTCTACATGCATGTCTCCACCGGCGACGCTGGCAAGGTCCTGCGCTGCGTGGCCACCGACGGCCACCGCCTGGCCCGCATCGACGCCCCCCTGCCCGAAGGCGCGGACGGCATGCCCGGCGTGATCGTCCCCCGCAAGACGGTTGGGGAACTTCGCAAGCTGCTGGATGATGACGACGCCACCATCGCCGTCTCGGTTTCCGAAACGAAAGTTCGCTTTGCCACACCGGCCATCACCCTGACCTCCAAGGTCATCGACGGCACCTTCCCCGACTACACTCGTGTCATCCCCACCGGCAACACCCGCCGGCTTGAGGTGGACGCGTCCGAATTCGCCAAGGCCGTCGACCGCGTCGCCACCGTCTCCTCGGAACGCTCCCGCGCGGTCAAGCTGAGCCTTGAGGAAGACCGACTGATCCTCTCCGTCAACGCCCCCGATAGCGGTGCCGCCGAAGAGGAACTCGCCGTCGCTTATGGGGATGAGCGGTTGGAGATTGGCTTCAACGCCAAATACCTTCTGGAAATCGCCAGCCAGGTGGACCGGGAAAATGCGGTGTTCCTCTTCAACTCCTCCGCCGATCCCACGCTGATGCGCGAAGGCAATGACCTGTCGGCGGTCTATGTCGTCATGCCGATGCGGGTCTGACGCCCACGCCAACCCCCCGTTCTGAAAGGGAAATCCCGTGGGCGGTCTGGTGATCGAAACCCTCGCCCTGTCGCATTTCCGCAGCCACCGCGCCGCGCGTCTGGTGCTGGACGGCCGCCCCGTGGCGCTGGTCGGCCCCAATGGCGCGGGCAAGACCAACGTCTTGGAGGCGGTCTCGCTCCTTTCCCCCGGCCGTGGCCTGCGCCGTGCCGCAGTGGAAGACCTTGCCCGACGCCCCGAAGCCCTTGGCTGGAAAATCTCCGCTAGCGTCCAGGGGCTGTCGGGAAAGCATGAGCTTGAAACCTGGGCCGAACCGGCTGAGGCGCGGCAGGTGCGCATCGATGGCAAGCATGCCACGCAAGCCAGCCTTGGCCGAACCTTACGCATCCTCTGGCTGGTCCCCGCGATGGATCGGCTCTGGATCGAAGCCGCCGAAGGCCGCCGCCGGTTTCTGGACCGCATGACCCTCAGCTTCCTGCCGGACCATGGTGAACAAACACTCACATACGAAAAGGCAATGCGCGACCGCAACCGCCTGATCCGCGATGGCGTCACCGATCCGCATTGGTATGCAGCGCTTGAGGCGCAGATGGCCGAGGCTGGCCGGCAGATCACCCAGAACCGCCGCACGGCCCTTGCCCGCATCGCCACCGCCGTTGACCCCGCTAGCGCCTTCCCAGCCGCTGACCTGTCCCTTGCCAGCGATGACCCCGATGACCTTGCCGCAGCCCTTGCCGACAACCGCCGTCGTGACATCGCCGCCGGGCGCAGCCTGATCGGCCCGCACCGCGCTGACCTTCTGGCCCGCTACGCCGCCAAGGACACCGCAGCCGACCAATGCTCCACCGGCGAACAAAAGGCCCTTCTGATCAGCCTGATCCTCGCCAATACCCGTGCCCTTGCGCAGGACCTCGGGAAAGCCCCCATCCTTCTTCTTGACGAAGTTGCGGCACACCTTGACGCCACCCGCCGCGCCGCCCTTTATGACGAAATCTGCGCTTTGGGGGCGCAGGCCATCATGACCGGAACCGATGCAGACCTGTTCGACGCGCTTGGCCCCCGCGGCCAGCGCCTAACCGTGCAGGACGATTCAAGCGGGTCCCGCATCACCGTGGAATAAGTGAATGACCGTTTCCTTATACGAACTTACACTCTACGCCTGGGGCATGGCGGCACTTTGGGTCGTGCCCGGCCCGGTCTGGGTTGCCCTCACGGCGCGATCCTTGGCCTTCGGCTTCCGGGGCGCCTGGCCCTTGGCCATTGGTGTAGCGCTGGGAGACCTGATCTGGCCTCTGGCCGCGATCTTCGGCCTCGCCTGGGTCCTGTCGGTCTATGGTGAGTTTCTGCAAGCCCTGCGCTGGGTCGCCGCCGCGACCTTCCTGATCATGGGCTTCCTTCTGATCCGCAAGCCCGCGACAAGCCTGGACGCTGACAGTCGCCTCACGAAACCCGGCGCCTGGGCGGGCTTTGCCGTCGGCGTTGCAGCCGTGGTCGGCAACCCCAAGGCCATCCTCTTCTACATGGGCGTCCTGCCCGGTTTCTTTGACCTGTCCCGCGTGAACGGGGCCGACATCACCGCCATCCTCCTGATCTCTGCCCTCATCCCGATGCTGGGAAACCTGGGCCTCGCCTGGTTCCTTGACCGCGCCCGCCGCCTGCTTTCCAGCCCCGAAGCGATGCGTCGCCTGAACGTCGCCTCGGGCATTCTGCTGATCGGCGTTGGGCTGGCGATTCCCTTCGTCTGACTACCAAATCTTGTGTCAAAGGGGTGACATTCCCCCCCCAAACCGCTATAAGTCGCGGGCAATTATCAGGGTTTCCCGCGCATGGCTGACCAGCCCAAGAACATGGCCGAATACGGCGCTGATTCTATCAAGGTTCTCAAAGGGTTAGAGGCGGTTCGCAAGCGCCCCGGCATGTATATCGGTGACACCGATGACGGCTCGGGCCTGCACCACATGGTCTACGAAGTCGTCGACAACGGCATTGACGAAGCGCTGGCCGGCCACGCCACCGCTGTCACCGTGAAAATCCACGCCGATGACTCTGTTTCCGTGCGCGACAATGGCCGTGGCATCCCCGTCGACATCCATCAGGAGGAAGGCGTTTCCGCAGCTGAGGTCATCATGACCCAGCTTCACGCTGGCGGGAAATTCAACAACACCGATGAAGGCGGCAACGCCTACAAGGTCTCGGGCGGGTTGCATGGCGTGGGCGTGTCGGTCGTCAATGCGCTCTCGGAATGGCTGGAGCTGACCGTCTGGCGAAACGACACCGAATACCACGCGCGCTTTGAACATGGCGAATGCGTCGTCCATGTGCATGAGGTGGGCCCCGCCCCCGGCATGCGCGGCACCGAAGTGCGCTTCCTCGCCTCTGCCAAGACGAACATTCCCGAAGGCACGTTCAGTAACCTTGATTACAGCTTCAAGACGCTGGAACACCGGCTGCGCGAACTCGCTTTTCTGAACTCGGGCGTGCGGATCATCATCGAAGATGAACGCCACGCCGAACCGCAACGGGTGGAACTCTTCTACGAAGGCGGCGTCCGCGAATTCGTCAAATACATCGACCGGTCCAAGACCGCCGTGATGCCCGAACCGATCTACATGATTGGTGAGCGGAACGGCATCGGCGTCGAAGTGGCGATGTGGTGGAACGACAGCTACCACGAAACCGTACTGCCGTTCACAAACAACATCCCGCAGCGCGACGGCGGCACCCACATGGCCGGTTTCCGGGGTGCGCTGACCCGGACGATCACCAACTACGCCCAGACCTCTGGCATTGCCAAGCGCGAGAAGATCGACTTCACCGGTGACGACGCCCGCGAAGGCCTGACCTGCGTGCTGTCGGTCAAGGTGCCTGACCCAAAGTTCTCCAGCCAGACGAAAGACAAGCTGGTGTCGTCTGAGGTGCGCCCGGCGGTCGAAAACCTGGTCAACGAAAAGCTGGCGGAATGGTTTGAAGAAAACCCCGCCCATGCCCGGTCCATCGTCAGCAAGATCATCGAGGCCGCAATGGCCCGCGAAGCCGCCCGCAAGGCCCGCGAACTGACCCGCCGCAAGACCGCGCTGGATGTGGCCAGCCTGCCCGGCAAACTCGCCGATTGTCAGGAACGCGATCCGGCGAAATCCGAGCTTTTCCTTGTGGAAGGCGACAGCGCCGGGGGCAGCGCCAAACAGGGCCGCAGCCGGTCAAACCAGGCCGTCCTGCCCCTGCGCGGCAAGATCCTGAACGTGGAACGCGCCCGCTTTGACCGCATGCTTGGGTCACAGGAGATCGGCACGCTGATCACCGCCCTTGGCACCGGCATCGGCCGGGATGAGTTTGACATCAAGAAGTTGCGTTACCACAAGGTCATCATCATGACCGATGCCGACGTGGACGGCGCGCATATCCGCACGCTCCTCCTGACCTTCTTCTTCCGGCAGATGCCCCAGCTTATCGAAGGCGGTTTTCTCTACATCGCCCAGCCGCCGCTGTACAAAGTCGCACGCGGCAAGTCTGAGGTGTACCTCAAGGATCAGGCGGCACTGGAAGATTACCTCGTTGAAATGGGGCTGGAAGGCGCCGTCCTGCGCCTCCTGGACGGCACGGAAATCGCGGGCCTTGATCTTGCCCGCGTCATTGAAGGCGCGCGCCAGTTCCGCCGCGTGCTGGATGCCTTCCCCACTCACTATCCGCGGCAGATTCTGGAACAGGCGGCTCTTGCCGGGGCCTTTGACCCTGGGAATGCCGATGCGGACCTGCAGCTTGTCGCCGACACGGTGGCCAAGCGGCTGAACCTCGTCGCGGCGGAGTATGAGCGTGGCTGGTCCGGCCGGATCACCCAGGATCACGGCATCCGTCTATCCCGTATCCTGCGCGGGGTAGAGGAGTTGCGCACCCTTGACGGTGCCGTCCTGCGCTCGGGTGAGGCGCGCAAGCTTAGCCAGATCGCAGGCCAGACGCGCGACATCTACCGCGACCCGGCCCGCCTGGTGCGCAAAGAGCGTGATCAGTTGATCCACGGGCCGATTGACCTTTTGAAATCCATTCTGGCCGAAGGGGAAAAGGGCCTGTCGCTGCAACGTTACAAGGGCTTGGGCGAAATGAACCCGGGCCAGCTGTGGGAAACCACGCTTGACCCTGAGGCGCGGACCCTGCTGCAGGTCAAGGTCGATGATCTGGCCGAGGCGGATGACATCTTCTCCAAGCTGATGGGCGATGTCGTCGAACCCCGCCGCGCCTTCATCCAGGACAACGCCCTCAGCGTCGAGAATCTGGATTTCTGAACGAACCGCCGAGGCCGCGATTTCTTTGAAGAAATCGCATCGGAGCCTTCAAAGGCTCCGGTCCGGAATTTTCCAAAATTCCGGCGCCCCGGTCACAACGGCAGATACCACAGCGCCAGAAACGGCCCCGTGCCTGACCGCATGGCATGGGTGATCCCCGGCGGGTTGTAGATCGCCCCGGTCGGTCCCGGATCGGTCCAGTCCATGTCGGAATTCCACCATTCGCCCGGGCTTAGCGCCAGATACACCTCTTCCGGCGCGTGGTGGTGGTCAACGTAATCCACCCCAGGCGCCATCACCGTGACGCCCACCCAAAGGTCATCCCGCGCCTCCAGACCCCCGGGCCCAAGGATCACCGCGTTCGCATGCCCGTTCCAGAACGTCTGTTCATCAATCGTCGCGGACGCCCGCCGCGCCCAGCGCAACTGCCCCTCGATCGCCGCGAAGGCCGCCGCGATGATCATCACGAGCACGAACACCTGGGCGCACAAGTAATCGCCCGAACCTCGGAAACGAGGCCAGCCGCGGCCCGACACGGTCGCGGCTGCTCGCGAGGTCGAACACGTAAACCGTGTCACGCACCTGCAGGATCGTGTCCCTTTCTCGGTGCCCCGGGCGCCCGC
>JAAUPC010000100.1 GCA_012036325.1 Paracoccaceae bacterium | reverse complement strand
GTACGCGTAGCGTTCCCAGTCCCGGCCATGTTGCGCGAGGTAATCCTCGAACGCCGAGAAGCCGCAGGCGAGCGGCCCTGAATCGCCAAAGGGCCGCAAACGCATGTCGACGCGGAACACGATGCCATCGACCGTCGGTGCCGACAGCAGCCGGATCAGCGTCTGCCCCATCCGCCCCGACGCGCCTGTCACCACCAGCCCCGGACCATCCGCCATGACACACCCCTTCGCTTTCCCCTGCCTTAGCGCTGATCCGCGCCGCGCAAAAGCCCACCGTTGCAAGGCGCCGTTGCAGGACGCGCCAAAACGGCCTAAACGGGCGCCATGTCCAGCAATCGCCCCTCCTCCGGCCAAGGCCCGACGCAGCGCCAGCTGCGCGTCGGCGAACTGATCCGCCGCACTCTCTCAGACGTCCTTAACCGGGCCGAGATCCACGACCCCGAGCTTAACGCCATGTCCATCACTGTGGGCGAGGTGTCGATGTCGAATGACCTGAAGGTCGCCACGGTATACGTCATGCCGCTGATGGGGTCTGTCCCGGTGCAGGATGCGATCACCGCCTTGGCGCGGAACAAGCACGAACTCCGCCACCGCGTCGTCAAAGGCATGACGCTGAAATACGCCCCCGACCTGCGCTTTCGCCCTGATGAGACGTTCGACCGCCTGGATGAAACCCGCCGCCTCTTCTCTGACCCCGCCGTCCAGCGTGACCTTGACGCCGAAACCCCCGACGGGGACGATTGATGCTGCGCCTCGCGCTGTGTCTGGCGCTTGCCCCCTGTCCGCAACGGCCGCCATCTGCCGCGACACCACCTTTGACGGCGCTGCCTTTACCTTGTGCGAGGTGGCGCTTGGCGAAGACCTGCGCCTTTTCCACACCGGCCCCGATGGCGTCTATGGCAGCTTCAACAAGGTGAATACAGCGCTTGCGGGTGAGGGGCTGACCCTTGGCTTTGCGATGAACGCGGGCATGTACCACCGCGACCTCGCCCCCGTCGGCCTGTATGTGGAAAACGGCACCGAACAATCGCGCCTGATCACCAGCGATGGCCCCGGCAACTTTGGCCTCTTGCCGAACGGCGTCTTCTGCATTGGAAAGACGTTCCGCGTCATCGAAAGCCTTGCCTTCCAGGCCGAAGCCCCCGCCTGCCGCTTTGCCACCCAATCCGGCCCGATGCTGGTCCTTGACGGCGACCTCCACCCCAAGCTTCTGCCCGGCAGCGACAGCACCTATGTCAGGAACGGCGTCGGCGTCAGCGCCGATGGCAGCCGCGCGGTCTTTGCCATTTCGGAAGACCGGGTGAACTTCCACAGTTTCGCCCGCCTTTTCCGCGACGAACTGGGCCTGTCGGACGCGCTTTATTTCGACGGCAACATCTCGCGCCTCTACGCCCCTGATCTCAACCGCCACGACGCGGGCTTTCCCATGGGGCCGATCGTCGGCACCGTTGTCCCGAAAGGCTGATCCACATGGGCCGCATCAAGAAGGGCCGCGCCGTTACCGGCTGGCTGATCGTGGACAAACCGGCCGGGATCACCTCCACCGCCGTGGTCAACAAGGTGAAATGGGCGCTTTCGGCACAAAAGGCGGGGCATGCGGGGACACTTGACCCCGATGCCACCGGCGTTCTGGCCGTGGCTTTGGGCGAGGCCACGAAAACCATCCCCTACATCACCGACGCGCTGAAATGCTACCGCTTCCGCGTGACGCTGGGGGCCCAGACCGACACCGACGATGCCTCGGGCACCATCACCGCGACCAGCGACCAGCGCCCCGCCGACGCAGAGATCGAGGCCGCACTCCACGCCTTTCGCGGCGACATCAGCCAAGTCCCCCCGCAATATTCCGCCGTAAAGGTCGACGGCGACCGCGCTTATGACCTTGCCCGTGAGGGCGAGGTGATGGACCTCGCCGCCCGCCCGCTTTGGGTCGAAAGCCTGATGCTCCTTGACCGCCCCGACCCCGACCATGTCGACCTGGAAATGGTCTGCGGCAAGGGCGGCTATGTCCGCTCCATCGCGCGTGACCTCGGGCTGGCGCTCGGCTGCCTCGCCCATGTCGAATGGCTCCGCCGCACCTGGTCCGGCCCGTTTGACGCCAAGGATGGCGTGACGATGGAAGAGATCGAGGCCGAAGCGAAGACCGAGGCCCTCGACACCCGCCTCCTCCCCCTTGAACTCGGGCTGCAAGACCTGCCGGAATTCCCCGCCACCCCCGAAGGCGCAGCCCGCCTCCGGAACGGCAACCCCGGCATGGTCATCGCATCGGCCGAGTGGGGGGCGGAAGGCTGGGCCAGCCTGAACGGCCAAGCCATCGCGGTCGGCCACTATCAGGGTGGAGATTTGCACCCCTCCCGCGTCTTCAACCGCTGAAGCGCGCTCCTAAACTTTATCTAAAATTGTGCTTTCTTTCTGCACAAATATCCCACGGGGGTCCGGGGGTGTGAAACCCCCGGGGGCTGACCACAAGTCCCAACCGAAACAGAAAAAGCCCCGCGCAGCACGCGGGGCCTTTCCAAACTCAATAGCCTGAAGCCTCAGACCAGCGCGGCTTTCGCCTGGCCGGCGATGGCGTTGAACGCCTCGGGCTCATGCACGGCGAGGTCAGCAAGGACCTTGCGGTCAACCTCGATCCCGGCTTTCGCCAGACCGTTGATCAGACGCGAATAGGTCATCTCGGCGTCGAACAGGCGGACGGCGGCGTTGATCCGCTGGATCCACAGCGCGCGGAAGCTGCGCTTGCGGGCCTTGCGGTCGCGGGTCGCGTATTGGTTGGCCTTGTCGACAGCCTGGGTGGCCGTGCGGAAGTTGGTGCTGCGCGCGGCGTAATAGCCCTTTGCAGCCTTGATCACCTTGCGGTGGCGGGCGTGGGTGACCACACCGGATTTGACGCGTGCCATCTAATGGGCCTCCTTAGCGGTCGTAGGGCATGTACTTCTTGACGATCTTGGTGTCCGAAGCGGACAGCAGCATCGTGCCGGAAGCATCGCGAATGAATTTGGTCGTCCGCTTGATCATGCCGTGCCGCTTGCCGGCGACGCCAGCCTTGGCCCGACCGGAGGCCGTGAAGCTGAAACGCTTCTTCGCCGCCGACTTGGTCTTCATCTTGGGCATTTCCATCTCCGTGGTTTCAGGCACGACTCGGCATGCCACGTAGGCCGGCCGTGCGGGTATTGAAGCCGCTCCTATAGAAGGGGCGGCGGCCCGGCGCAAGGGGCTCTGGGCAGGCTGCGGTCAGCTTGTCAGCCGGGCCAGAACGCCCAGCATCACGCTCGGCACTTCGGAAAAGCTGTATCCGCCCGGCCGCGTCATCAGCGCCCCGACGATCATGCCCAGCGATGCGATTGCCATGACAGCGGCGACCCGTGGAACGCGCTGTTCCACCCAGGCTGACAAAAGCGACGGCAGGGTGAGTGCCAGAAGCACGATCCCTACCGTCAGCACCAGATCCGTATCCATGATACCCCCGGCAGCAGTCCCGGGGTCAAGGTTACTCGGGGTCAACCCGCGAAATCAACCGCTCATCACAGGGTGCCACGCGCAGGATGTTCGTCGTGCCCTTCACGTTGAACGGCACGCCCGCAGTGACCACGATCTGGTCTTCCTCGGTCGCGAACCCGTCATCCCGTGCGGCCTTGACCGCGGCCAGCACCGCGCCCTTGAACCGGTCCTGCGGCGGGGTGATCACACAATGCGCGCCCCAGGTCAGCGCCATGCGCCGCGCGGTGGACATGAGCGGCGTCAGCGCAATGATCGGCACATGCGGCCGTTCCCGCGCCACCAGGCTGGCGGTCGTGCCGGTCTGGCTGAAGCAGCAGATCGCCTTGATGTTGGTCGCCTCGGCAATCTCGCGCGCGGCGGCGACGATCCCGTCGGCCACCGACTCGCGCCGCACCTGACGGCTGGCCTCGATGACCGAGCGGTAGGTCGGGTCCTTCTCGACGCTCAACGCCACGTTGTTCATCGTGGTCACGGCTTCGATCGGATACTTCCCCGCCGCCGATTCCGCCGACAGCATGATCGCATCCGCGCCTTCATAGATCGCCGTGGCCACGTCAGACACCTCGGCCCGGGTCGGAACCGGCGATTCGATCATGCTTTCCAGCATCTGCGTCGCCACGATCACCGGCTTGGCCGCCGCCCGCGCCCCGCGCACCAACCGCTTCTGGATTGGCGGGACCGAGGTCACTGGCAGTTCGACGCCAAGGTCGCCCCGCGCCACCATGATCCCGTCACTGACCTGCAGGATCGCGTCATAGGCCTTCACGGCGGCAGGCTTTTCGATCTTCGAAAGGATCGCTGCCCGGCCCTTGGCCAGACCGCGCGCCTCGATCACATCCTCAGGGCGCTGCACGAACGAGAGCGCCAGCCAGTCCACGCCCAGCTCACAGGCAAACTCCAGATCGCCCCGGTCCTTTTCCGACAGCGCCGCCACCGGCAGCACCACGTCCGGCACGTTCACGCCCTTGCGGTTAGAGATCGTGCCCCCAACCTCGACCGTGCATTCCGCAAAGTCCTTGCCGCAGCTGTTGACCAGAAGCCGGATCTTGCCGTCGTTCACCAAAAGGCTGGTGCCGGGTTCCAGCGCCGCGAAAATCTCGGGGTGGGGCAGGTTCACCCGGTTCACGTCGCCCGGGGCGCTGGACAGGTCCATCCGGAACGCCGCACCTTCCACCAGCTCTTCCGCGCCGTTGGCGAACACGCCCACCCGCAGCTTCGGGCCCTGAAGGTCGGCCAGAATGCCGATCGGGCGGCCAAGGTCCTTCTCGACCTGGCGGATGATCTCGTGGCGTTTCCGGATGTCATCATGGACACCGTGGCTCATGTTCAGGCGGAACACATCGGCCCCGGCCTCGAACAAGGCACGAATCATCTCATAGCTGCTGGATGCAGGGCCAAGCGTGGCCACAATCTTCACGTTGCGGTGGCGGCGCATCGCCATCCTCCTGCTTAAATTTCGGTTCATGTGGGCCGCGTGCCTTATGGCGCAATCCGCAGGCTGCCGCAACGCTTTCCCGCCGCTTGCCATCGGCTTTCGGGCGCTGGTTGCTGGCATCAGGTGCAGAACGACCGTAAGGATGGGGCAAGCATCCCGAAGACAGGTTCCCCCGTGCCCTTCCACATTGATGGAGATGACCGCCCCGGCCGCTTTCTGGTCACTTGCGACCATGCCTCGAACCACGTGCCCGACTGGGTGAACGGTGGCTCGCTTGGCATTCCCGCGGCGGACATGGCCCGCCACATCGCCTGGGATGTCGGTGCCGCAGGCCTTGCGCGGGCTTTGGGCCAGCACCTCGACAGCCCGGTGATCTGTTCACATTTCAGCCGCCTGGTGATCGACCCCAACCGGGGTGAGGATGACCCGACCCTGGTCATGCAGCTTTATGACGGCACGATCATCCCGGCCAACCGCCACATCACCCCCGCAGCGGTTGAGGACCGGCTTGACCGTCTCTACCGCCCCTATCACGCCGCCTATGCGCGGCTTGCGGCGCTCCATCCACAGCGGGTGATCGTGGCGATCCATTCCTTCACGCCTTGCCTGCGCGGCCGTCCGCCCCGGCCCTGGCATGTGGGTGTTCTTCACAGCCATTTGGATGACCGGCTGTCCAAAGCCCTGATCGCCCGGCTGCGGGCCGAATCCGACCTGTGCATCGGCGACAATGAACCCTATTCCGGCCATCTGCCCGGCGATGCGATCGACCGCCACGCCTTGCGCCGTGGTCGGCACAATACCTTGATCGAGCTGAGAAATGACCTGATCGAAACGCCTGATCAGCAGGCCCACTGGGCTGCGCGTCTGGCCCCGATTCTTGAAAAAGCGGCAAGTGACGCCGGGGCCTAAGGGGGAAAAGCCCCGGCGTCGCAACGGCCCCTTCGTTAACCGGAGTGGACCGTCGTCCCGAAGGCCGGCTGCCGCACGCGAAGCATGTCGGTCACCACAAGGCCCAGAAACATCAACATCGCAAACACCGCCAGAAGCATCCTACGATGACGAGAGGCACAAACCTTTCGTCATGACCGGCAGACAGGTAAAGCCCAAGCCCACCCGCCATCAGCGCCGCACCAAGCGCGCCGCTGCCCACCTGCAGCCAACCCGCCAGCCCAGAGACCCGTCCGATCCCACGGTGATAAAGGCCGTAAAGCGCCATGGTCACCCATCCCAGCAGGTTCACATGGGCGTGCGATGGGGACAGGGTAAAGTCCTGCGCAATCCCCATGAAGATGCCCAGCCCCATGCCCAGCAGGGCGCATGTCGCGGCGATGATGAAACAGAAGTCACTGATCCGCATGCTCTTGCCTTTCCGGCGCGCCTGACCGGCGCGCATGCTCTTTGAAAGTTGTCGTTGTGCCGCGCCGTCCAGACGGAAGGGCAATGATCCAAATCTGCTCAGATGCATGGCTCACCCCGCGAACCCGCCTGCGGCCAGCCAGTCAGCCTCTTCCTGGGTGGTCGTCCGGCCCAGAATCGGGTTGCGATGCGGAAAGCGGCCGAACCGCTGGATCGTTTCACGATGCCCGCGCGAATGGCTTGGCCCAGGCTCTGGCAGGCTGGCGCAAAGCGCGACCGACCGGTCCTGATCCGGCAAGTCCTCGGAATGGGCGAAGGGCAGGTAGAAAAAGCCGCACAGGCTGGGGTCAACCGCTTGGTCATGACCAAGCTCCAGCGCCGCATCCGCCACGATCCGCGCCAGGGGGTCGGTCGCATACATGCGCGAGGTCCCCCGAAACGCATTGCGCGGATACTGGTCCAGCAGGATGACCAAGGACAGCGCCCCTTCCGGCGTGCCAAGCCAGGGCATCAACTCGCCCCGTGCGGCGGCGCCATGTTCGGCGATGAAGGCCTGGCGGAATTTCTGGTCAAAGACCGGGTCCTTGCCGAACCAGACCGCATGGCCCAGCGGTTTCCAGAAGGCAGCGACCGCGCCGGGGTTCGAAATATGCGCCTTCAGGCGCAATGACAAAGTGGTGTCGAAAAACATCTTGATCCTCATTCTTGCGTCGGGCGCGTGCATGCGCCGGTTGTAAAAGTCTTACGCCTCCACCAGATCGTGCAGCGGCGTGAAGGTCAGTTTCGGGCGAATGCCCTCGGGCAGGTGGGGGGCAACAGTGGTCGCAAAAAACCGGGTCGCGTCTTCGCGCGCTTCCCAGATCTCCACGACCCGCCAGCCGCACTCGGTCTCGTGAGAGCTGTGCAAAAGGAACCCTTTTGCGGCTTTCAGCAGCGGAAACAGCACTGCGCCCATGGCGTCATAGCCTTGCCGGGTCTGCCCGACCGCTTCCGAAATCATCATGACTGGCATTGTCGGTCTCCTTGTGATCGGCGGCCCGGTGGAAGGCAGAAAGCCGCCCAACCGGACCGTGGGCCGTCATATCCCCGGTTAAGAAAACTGAATCCAGTGATACAATTTCAGTGACATGCTGAATCAGATTGATCTCTCCCGCACCGACCTCAACCTCCTCGTCCTGTTCGAGACGGTCTTGGCCAAGGGCAATGTCGGCCTCGCTGCGGCGGCCCTGAACCTGTCGCCCTCGGCGGTCAGTCACGGCCTTGGCCGGCTGCGGCGGCTGTTGAACGACCCGCTTTTCCTGCGCACCCCGCGCGGAATGATCCCGACCGACCGCGCGTTGGACCTTGCCCCCCGGATCGCCGAGGTGCTGCAAGGCGTCCGCAAGGTCCTTGAGGGCGCGGAACCCTTCGACCCCGCCACCTCGACCCGCCGCTTCCGGCTGGGGGCCGGGGACGCCTTTCTCTGCACCCTTGGCCCCCCGCTTGCCGCGCGCCTTGCCAGTGCCGCGCCCTTGGTTGGCCTGTCGGTCCTGCACATCGTTCCGACCTTCCGCCAGTCGCTGGACGAGGGCCCCTGGGACCACGTCCTTGCCATGCTCGAAAGCCGTGAGCTTGACCTCGCCCTCTTGCCGTGGATCACCAGCCCCGCCCGCTTTGCCACGCGCCCGGTGTCCGGCGCCGAGGATCGGCTAGTGGCCGTCACGCGCCCCAACCACCCCTATGCCCGTGATCCGTCCCTCGACACCTATTGCGCCGCGCGGCATCTTGTCGTCTCGGTCCGGGGCGACCCGGTCGTCGCCACCGATGCCACCTTGGCCGAACTTGGGCGCAGCCGAAGCGTCGCAATGACCGCGCCCAACTTCACCTCTGCCCTGTTCCTTGCCGCGGAAAGTGATCTGGTCGTGTCGCTGCCACAAAGCCTGATCGCCGCCCACGGCGCGCGTTTTGGGCTGGTCGCCACGCCACTGCCCTTTGAGGTGGCCGCCAGCAACATTGTCGCCGTGACCACCCGCGCCGCCTTGCAGGACAACGGTGTCGCCTGGCTGGTGGATCTGGTCTGCGGGATCAACTGGGTGTCGGCCAGCCCTTGACCCGCCCCGCCGCCCAGCCCACCTTCCCGGTGAAGGAGACCGCCATGGACCCCCAGATCGACCCCCAAACCCGCACCGAACTTGAGGCCGCCGCCTTCCGCGCGCTGATGCACCACCTTCTGGACAAGCGCCCCGAGGTGCAGAACATCGACCTCATGAACCTGGCCGGCTTTTGCCGCAACTGCCTGTCGCGCTGGTATCAGGAAGCGGCGGCTGAACGGGGGCTCACCCTGACCAAGGACGCCGCGCGCGAGATTGTCTATGGCATGCCCTATGCCGATTGGGTGGCCCAGCACCAGACCGGGGCTGACGCCGCCAAAGAGGCCGCCTTCCAGCAGGCCTTTGCCGAAAACGTCGGCTCCAAAGGCTGACTTTTCCCGCAAGGGCACCCCGGAATTTTCAAAAATTCCGGACCGGAGCCTTCAAAGGCTCCGGCGCGATTTCTTTGAAGAAATCGCTTTCCCATCCGTCCAATGCCCCGAAAAGTTGATCGAAACTGCCCCCGGCAACGGATAGGCGCAGGGTCCACCCTCTGCTATCCTTGCCGCATGCTTCTGCCAGCCCGCCAAGAATATTCCCGCGCCGAATGGATCAGCGATGCTGTCGTCCATGTCCTTGGCGTGGTCGCGGCGCTGATGGCTGTCCCGGTCCTCATCACGCTGGCGATTGTCCTGCGCGGCGATGCGCCTGCTGTCGCTTCAACCACACTTTACGGGGTAGCGCTGATCGCGATGCTGGTCTTTTCCGCGCTTTACAACATGACCACGCGGCCCCGGCCCCGGCGCATCTTCCGCAGCCTCGATCACACCTCCATCCTGTGCCTGATCGCCGCCACCTACACGCCCCTTGCCCTTCTCTCCGGGGCTGAGGCGACATGGCTTCTGGCCGGGCTTTGGACCGCCGCGATGATCGGCGCGGCCCTGCGGGCTTTTGCGCCCGACCGGACGAAAATCGCCGCCGTGGTGCTGGCCCTGGGCATGGGCTGGGCGGGCTTGCTGGCCGGGGGGGACGTTTTCGCCAACCTCTCCACCCCCGTCATGGCGCTGATCGTGACCGGCGGACTGCTTTACACCCTTGGCGTGGCATTCTTCCTGTTTGACCGGCTGCCGTTTCACTACACGATCTGGCATGTCTGCGTGCTTGCCGCCAGCGCGGTCTTCTACGCCGCCGTCACCGTGCAGCTGGTGCAAACGGCGTAAGCCCCTTCCTTAACTGCTCGCCCCACAGTTCAGCATCTCGACCAGCTTGGCAGAATAGCCCTCGCCCTGGTTTTTGGTCATCAGCCCGTAATCCCCGGTCTCGAAATACTCATCCGGATAGGCGGCCCCGCCCACCGGCCCGGCCTTGACGGTAAAGCCCTTGCCTTTCGCCTTGGTCTTGCTGGCAATTTTCTGATCCGCCCCGTCCGAGTTCTTGTAGCGGTAGGTGCAGGCCCCGGTTTCGGTGAAACAGCTGTAGGGGGTGAAGCTTTCCCAATTGCCATCGGCCCAATCCTTGCGGACCATCCGGCCTTTGTTGTCATAAACCATCGTCCGCACCAGCGCCTTGGGATTGTCCGCCACGGTCACCCGGGTCTTGTATTTGGACCCGCTTTTGCCAAGGAAGGTTTCGGTCAGGACTTGTCCGTCGGAATAGCGCGTGGTCCAGCTGCAGCCCACCGGCATCGCGGCGAAATCCACCGCCGCATTCGCCAGGCTTGCCAGCATCAGGGCCAGCCCTGTCACCCCAGCCCGAATTGTCCCGATCCACCGCATGGTGCCGATCCCTCTCGCTGTCGTCACTGTCTAGCCTGCCAAGCCGCGCGGGGTTCGGCAAGGCTCATGTCGTCACATGCCAGCCCACCGCAGCACTGCGACGACGATCACACCCATCAAGGCTGCCGCAACATCACTGCGCAGGATCAGCGTCAGACCCACGACAAAGGCCAGCGCCAGCGCCTCGGCGAGGCCCCCTGCCTGCAGCGCCAGCACCGCGATGGCCGCCATCACCGCAAGCGGTGTCGCCCGCAGCGCGGCCTCCACCCGGCCAGAGACGGGGACAAACCGCATCAGCGTGAACCCGGCGATCCGGCAAAAGAAGGCGGCAAGCGCCATGACAGCCAGGATGATCGGAAAGCTGTCGGTCATGCGGGCCCCCGGTGCATCACGGCCGCCACCGCGCCGCCTGCCAGGTCCTCACAGGTGGCGATGACAATAGCATTGCGATTGTGGGATTTGGAGGACAGGGATTTGCCGCGCGTGTTTGAGGGTCACACAAACTGGGTGAGCACCGTAGCGTGGAGCCCGGATCAACGCCAGGCCCTCTCAGGTTCGTTTGATGAAACCGTACGACTGTGGGATCTACAAAC
>JAAUPC010000099.1 GCA_012036325.1 Paracoccaceae bacterium | reverse complement strand
GACGCCGAAATCTACGGTGTCTGCCTGCGCGGCAAAGCCGGCTGGGCGAGAACATGGCCTTCCTGACCGCCATGTCCAACTCCTTCGGCGCGCGCTGGTTTGATGAGGCCTGGAACCCGCAGTTCGACAGCCCGGAATGGAAGGCCACCTTGGACTTCTATCTGAATCTGATGAACAGCTATGGCCCGCCCGGTGCCTCGAACAACGGCTTCAACGAAAATCTGACGCTGTTCAACCAGGGCAAATGCGGCATGTGGATCGACGCCACGGTTGCGGCGTCCTTCGTGACCGGCAAGGACAGCACTGTTGCCGACAAGGTTGGCTTTGCGCTGGCCCCCGACAACGGCCTTGGCAAGCGCGGCAACTGGCTTTGGGCGTGGAGCCTGGCCATCCCGGCTTCGTCGCAGAAGCAGGACGCTGCCAAGACCTTCATCAACTGGGCCACGAACAAGGACTACCTTGCACTGGTTGCGTCGAAAGAAGGCTGGGCCAACGTGCCTCCGGGAACGCGGACCTCGCTTTACGCCAACGAGGAATACGCCAAGGTCCCCTTCGCCAAGATGACGCTGGACAGCATCAACTCGGCTGACCCGACCGCGCCGACCGTGCAACCGGTGCCTTACGTTGGCGTGCAGTTCGTCGCGATCCCCGAGTTTGCCGGTGTGGCAACGACGGTTGGCGAAATCTTCTCGGCAGCCCTTGCTGGTCAGTCCACTGCCGATGAGGCGCTTGCCGCCGCTCAGGCAGCCGTGGCGGAAGAGATGAAAGCCGCAGGCTACATCCAGTAACCTCCCCTCCGGGACTGGCCTTCGCTGGCCCCGGACACCTTCGGGCGGCCCAACCGCCCGACCCTTTCCGCACCCCCTGACCCTGCCGGAGATGCGCCCAATGTCCACGCATTCCACCCGCCTGGCCGCCCGCTTCATGGTGGCACCCTCGGTGCTTGTCCTGTTCATCTGGATGATCGTGCCGCTGGCGATGACGGCTTACTTTTCGTTCCGGCTGTACCGGCTGTTGTCGCCGGACCGGACGGGCTGGGTCGGGTTCAACAACTATGTCTGGTTCTTCAACTCGCCTGATTTCTGGCTGGCGCTGACCAACACGCTCCTCTTGGTCGGCGGGGTGCTGGTGATCACGGTTGTACTTGGCATCCTGATCGCGCTCTTGATCGACCAGCCGGTGAAAGGTCAGGGCGTCCTGCGCATCCTCGTGATCGCGCCGTTCTTCGTGATGCCGCCGGTCGCGGCGTCGATCTGGGAAAACCTGTTCATGCACCCGCAGAACGGCCTCTTCGCGGCCTTGGCCCGGGGCCTTGGATCGCAACCGATCCTGTTTCTGGAACAATATCCGCTGCCTTCCGTCATCGGAATCGTGGCCTGGGAATGGCTGCCATTCGCCACGCTGATCTTCGTCACCGCGCTGCAGTCGCTGTCATCGGAACAGCTGGAAGCGGCCGAGATGGATGGCGCGGGGGCCCTGAACCGCTTTCGCTTCATCATCCTGCCGCACATGACCGCGCGGTGACCGTGGTGATCCTGATCCAGACCATCTTCCTTCTGGGCATCTTCGGCGAGATCTTCACCACCACCCAAGGCGGGCCGGGGTCGGCCTCGACCACCCTGCCCTACATGATCTTCAAACAGGCCATCGTCGCCAAAGACATCGGCCGCGCCGCCGCCGGGGGCATCATCGCGGTGATCCTCGCCAATATCGTTGCCTACTTCCTCATGCGCGGCATTGGCCGGCATCTTGACGCGTAAGGAAATCCCATGGCCCGCGCCCAGTCCCCCCGCCGCATGATCCTGACCACGCTGGCCGCCTGGACGGTGGCGCTGATCATCTTCTTCCCCGTGCTGTGGATGATCCTGACCAGCTTCAAGACCGAAGCCAGTGCGGTCGCATCCCCCCCCGAACTTTTCAGCGCAAGCTGGACGTTCGAGAATTATGTCGAGGTCTGGGCCCGGTCAGACTATCCACGCTTCTTCTGGAATTCGGTCGTGATCGCGGTCGGCTCCACGCTTCTTGGGCTGGTCATCGCCATCCCCGCGGCCTGGGCGATGGCCTTTGTGCCGGGCAAACGCACCAAGGACCTCTTGATGTGGATGCTCTCCACCAAGATGATGCCCGCCGTCGCGGTGATGGTGCCGATCTACCTTCTGTTCCTGCAGCTTGGCCTTCTGGACACGCGGATCGGGCTGGTGCTGGTCCTGATGCTGATGAACCTGCCGATCCTGATCTGGATGCTTTACACCTACTTCAAGGAAATCCCCGGTGAGATCCTTGAGGCGGCGCGGATGGACGGTGCCTCGCTTTGGAACGAGATCCTCTATGTCCTGACGCCGATGGCGATCCCCGGCATCGCCTCGACCATGCTGCTGAACATCATCCTGGCGTGGAATGAGGCGTTCTGGACCATCGTCCTGACCACCACCAAGGCGGCCCCCCTGTCGGCCTTCATTGCCAGCTTCTCGGCACCGCAGGGCCTGTTTTACGCGAAGCTTTCGGCAGCATCGGCCATGGCCATCCTGCCGATCCTGATCCTTGGCTGGTTCAGCCAGAAACAACTCGTCCGCGGCCTGACCTTTGGCGCGGTGAAGTGAGGGCGATATGGGCAAGATCCAACTGACCAAGGTGCGGAAATCGTTCGGCGAGGTGGATGTCATACCCGGCATCGACCTGACGATCGAGGATGGCGAGTTTGTCGTCTTCGTCGGCCCGTCGGGCTGCGGTAAGTCCACCCTTCTGCGGCTTATCGCGGGGCTTGAGGATACCACCAGTGGCGTGATCGACATTGACGGCAAGGATGCGACGAACCTGCCGCCCGCCAAGCGCGGCCTCGCGATGGTGTTCCAAAGCTATGCGCTTTACCCGCATATGACCGTACGCAAGAACATCGCCTTTCCGCTGAAAATGGCGGGGATGGACCCCGCTGAACAAGACAAGCGCGTGGCGCGGGCGGCGTCGGTCCTGAACCTGTCCAGCTATCTTGACCGTCGCCCCGGCCAGCTTTCGGGTGGGCAGCGCCAACGCGTCGCCATCGGGCGGGCCATCGTGCGCGAACCGGCGGCGTTCCTGTTTGATGAACCCCTGTCCAACCTGGACGCCGCCCTCCGCGTCGGCATGCGCCAGGAAATCAGCGAGTTGCATCAGACCCTGAAGACGACGATGGTCTATGTGACCCATGACCAGGTCGAGGCGATGACCATGGCCGACAAGATCGTGGTCCTGAACGCAGGCCGGATCGAACAGGTCGGCTCACCCCTGACGCTGTACCACGAACCGCGCAACAAATTTGTCGCGGGCTTCATCGGGTCGCCCCGGATGAACTTTATCGACGGGGCTGAGGCTGCGAAACACAATGCCCACACCATCGGCATCCGGCCCGAACACATCACCGTGGGCGATGGCCCGTGGGAGGGGGTCGTGGGCCTGTCGGAACACCTCGGCTCCGACAGCTTCATCAAGGTTGAGGTGCCGGGTCTGGGCACCCTGAACGTGCGCGGGCCGGGCGAATTGGGCGTGCACCACGGTGACCGCGTCAAGCTGGCCCCGGCGGGCAAGATGCACCGCTTTGACGCCGATGGGCTGGCGATATGAGGTTGCAAGGCAAGACCGCGCTGATCACCGGTGCCGCGCGCGGCATCGGGCTGGAGTTTGCCCGCGCCTATATTGCCGAAGGCGCCTCTGTGGCCATTGCCGACATCAACCTTGCCGCTTCGCAGACTGCCGCAGCCAACCTTGGCCCGCAAGCCCATGCCATCACGCTGGATGTAACCCGGCAGGACAGCATTGACGCAGCCTTTGCCGATGCCATCGCCCGCTTGGGCCATCTGGATATCCTGATCAACAACGCCGCCCTCTTCACCGCGGCCCCGATCGTTGAAATCAGTCGCGCTGACTATGACAAGCTGATGGCCGTCAATGTCGCGGGCACGCTCTTTTGCACCCAGGCCGCCGCCCGCCACATGATTCCGCGCGGGCGTGGCACCATCATCAACATGGCCAGTCAGGCTGGACGTCGGGGTGAAGGGCTGGTTGCCGTCTATTGTGCCACCAAAGCCGCCGTCATCAGCCTGACGCAGTCGGCGGGGCTGGACCTGATCCGCCACGGCATCAACGTCAACGCCATCGCGCCCGGCGTGGTGGATGGCGAACATTGGGACGGGGTGGATGCCTTCTTTGCCAAGTACGAAGGCAAGGCCCCGGGCCAGAAAAAGCGTGAGGTCGGCGCTGCCGTCCCCTTCGGCCGGATGGGCAACGCTGCCGACCTGACCGGGATGGCGATCTTTCTGGCCTCAGATGAAGCGAAATACATCGTCGCCCAATGCTTCGGCGTGGACGGCGGCAATTGGATGGCCTGAGCATGAACGCAACTTCCCCCCCTGTCGCCCTGCCAGCTTACGACCGCGCGAAGGTCACGCCCGGCATTGTCCATATTGGCCTTGGCAACTTTCACCGGGCGCATATGGCGGTCTATCTGGATGACCTGATGAACCAGGGCCTCGCGCTGGACTGGGGCATCCTGGGCGCGGGCGTACGGCCCGCCGATGCCGCCATGCGGCAGGCGATGCTGGCGCAGGACTGCCTTTCGACGGTGATTGAGCTTGACCCCGCCGGGAAAACCGCCCGCCGCGTGGGCGCGATGGTCGGCTTCATCGAGGTGGCCCCCGACAACGCCCCCCTGATCGCCGCGATGACCGATACCCGCATCAGGATCGTCAGCCTGACCGTGACCGAAGGCGGTTATTTCATCAGCGCCGACACCGGGGCGTTTGACGCCACGGCCCCGGCGATCCTTGCTGATGCCCAAACCCCCGACTGCCCCAGCACCGCCTTTGGCGCGATTGTCGCCGCCCTGCAAGGCCCGCCGCGCGGCGGGGACCCCACCCTTCACCGTCATGTCCTGTGACAATCTGCCCGGCAACGGCCATGTCACCCATGCCGCTGTTGCCGGCCTTGCCCGGCTGTCCGACCCCGCCCTTGCTGACTGGATCGATGCCAACGTCGCTTTCCCGAACGGCATGGTTGACCGCATCACCCCCGCCACCGGCCCGCGCGAGCGCACAATTGCCGCAAGCTTCGGCCTTGGCGATGACCCGATCCCGGTGACGTGTGAGCCGTTCCGCCAATGGGTGCTTGAGGATCACTTTCCCAACGGTCGTCCACCTTTGGAAGCAGTCGGCGTGACCTTCACCAAGGACGTGCATGCGTTTGAAGCGATGAAGATCCGCATCCTGAACGGTGGCCATGCGCTGATCGCCTATCCGGGGGGCATGCTTGACATCGAATATGTGCATCAGGCCATGGCGCATCCGTTGGTCCAGGGCTTTCTCGACAAGGTGACGCGCACTGAGATCATGCCCTATGTCGGCCCCGTTCCCGGCACCGATCTTGCCGACTACGCGGCACTGATCCGGGACCGGTTCTCCAACCCCGAGGTGGCCGATACCGTGCAGCGCCTTTGCCTCGACGGGTCCAACCGGCAGCCCAAGTTCATTGTCCCCAGCCTGCGCGACGCGCTTGCCGCAGGGGGTAGTATCGACGGACTCGCCCTTTCGTCGGCGCTGTGGTGCCGGTACTGCGCGGGTACCACCGACCGGGGCACCGAAATCCCGCCGAATGACCCGAACTGGGACCGACTGACCGCGCGGGCCAAGTCGGCGCGGCAAGACCCTGCGCTTTGGCTGGCCATGACCGAGGTTTACGGTGACCTTGGGCAAAATCCACGCCTGGCAGAAGCCTTCGCCCGGCATCTGACCAGCTTGTGGAACCTGGGCACTGCGCTGACGGTTCAGACCTATCTGGCGGGGGCTTAACGCCGCCTCCCCCTCAGGCCGCGATCAAGCGCGCGCGCTGAAGATGGGAACACCAAAGCCGCCGCTTCGGGAAGGGTGCGCAGACGGTCAAACACCTCACCGTCGGACAGCCCGTCTGGAAGCTGGTCCGCCCAGACCCGGAACAGGTCCAGCCGGTAGCCGCCGAAAGACGTGATCATCGCCACGTCCGACGCATCCGTCCCCCGCACCATCAGCACCCGACCGGCCCGGGGCACGTTGTAGCGGGCGTCAAACGTAAGCCAGCGGTTGTCAAGGAACACCTCGAACCAGGCACAGAAATCCCCGGGGCCGGAATAGGGCACGCCGATATCGCCTAGATAGCCGCTGGCATAGCGGGCGGGGATGTTCATCGCCCGGCAGAACGCAATCGCCAGATGCGCAAAGTCGCGGCAGACGCCGGTCTTTTCACGAAACACCTCGGAGGCGGTCTTGCTGGCACGGCCGAACTGATAGCCGAAGGTCACATGTCTGTGGACAAAGGTGGTAATCGCCTGCACCCGCGCCAATCCTTCCGGCACTGTTGCGAACAGACGCCAGGCGTCTTGCGTCAGGATATCGCTGTCGCAATAGCGGCTGGGGATCAGGAACTGCAGCACGTCAGCGGGCAGATCAGGGATCGGGTGTTGCCGCGCGCCCGGGTGCTGGGGGTCAGGAAGGCCCTCCATCTCAACCACGCAATCGGCCCAGAACCGCGTCTGGCCAACCGGGGCCACGACCCGGGTGATCCAGTTGCCGAACCGGTCCTTGTAGCGATGCGTCGCCGTATCAGGGGCGACCTGCACCACATCCGACCCGATCAGGCGACCGCCCTGCCCGGCCACAAGGTCACTATGCGTGGAAAGCGCCAGCAGCATGGGAACCGGTGCGGTGCTTTCAAGTTTGATTTCAAAGCCAAAGCGGATGAGCATGTTCTTCGACCTTATCAAAGCTGCACAAGGGGCGAGCGTCCCCGGACCGAGAGTATCTCTGCGGGCCAAGACCCGCCCCTGACCGGACTTGCCACCCAATGGCCCAGGCCGGATGCAGGCCTACCGCCGCAGCACCGACAAGACAGGAACGCGCGACACTTGGAAAGGTTCCGATGCCCAGCATCATCACCATCCTGCACCGGACGGAATATAATTATGACCGCCCGGTCGTTCTGGACCCGCATCTTCTGATGCTGCGCCCACGCGATGGGCATGATCTTTGGGTCAATGATGCATTCCTGACCATTCAGCCCCAGGCCAGCCTGCGCTGGTACTTTGACACCTTCGGCAATTCTGTGGCCGAGGCCAGCTTTGCAGGCGCGACCGACCGCCTTTTGATTGAAAGCAAGCTGATCCTGCGGCGCTATGTGTCTGACCGGCTGGTGCGGGGGGATGCTGTGCATGTCTGCCCTTACCCCTTTGTCTACACCGAAGATGACATACGGGACCTGCAGCCTTTCCTTGGCTTGCAGCACCCCGAAGACAGCGCCATCCTGGACGCCTGGCTGCAGGGGGCGTTGCCAAAACAGGCCGATGATGCGGTCAGCTTTCTGCGTGGGCTCAGCGATGCCGTCCACATGAACCTGCGCTATTCGGCGCGCGAAGAGATGGGCACGCAGACCGCTGCGCAGACCATCGCCACCGGTGTCGGGACCTGCCGGGATTTCGCCTTTCTCTTCATGGAGGCCGCCCGCCGCTACGGCTTTGCCGCACGCTTCGTGACCGGCTATTTGAACGATGGCCCAATGTCGCCGGGTGTTTCCCTTGCCGGCCCTATTGGCGGTGGGGCCACGCATGCCTGGGCGGATGTCTTCGTCCCGGGGGAAGGCTGGATCGAGTTCGACCCCACCAACCGTATCACCGCAGGCAGTGCGCTGATCCGGGTGGCCACCACGCGGACACCGGCGCAAGCCTCGCCGATCTCGGGCAGTTTCAAGGGGGACGGGGCAACCTGCCGTGGCCTTTTCGTGTCGGTTGACGTGCGAGAGAATGCCGACTGAGGTCGGTGCTTTTCCGGGCAGATCAGACGGCCGGACCGACGCCTTCACCCAGCAGATCCTCCACGAAAAAGGCCGCAAACTGGGCGCGACCAGAGACACCGGCCTTGGAATAGATCCGGGTCAGTTGCGCGCGGACGGTGCCTTGGGCGGCCCCGCGCAATTCGGCGATTTCCGCCACATCAAGGCCCTTCAACGCCAAGAAAGCCACGTCCCGCTCTGCCGGGGTCAGCGCCCAGGCATGGAACTGCCGCGCGATCACATCGGACAAGGCCCCCCGTGCAACATCCAACGCCGCCTCCTGGGCGCGAAGCAGCTCGATCGTGCGGCGCAAGGCGAAGGCCCCGAACAGGACGCCCAGCACCAAGGCCATGGTGACCGTCGCCTCGAACAGGAAATGGATCGATGTCGGGTCTTCCCGCAGATCGCCGATCACATCGCCGACGAAGAACACGGTGCCCACCGTCTGCACCAGAAGGAACGCCGAAAGGGCGGCGGTCTGGCGACGGGCTGCATCTTGCGGCGCGGGGCTGGACCGGCCCGACGGGCTGCCGCCCCCGGTTGAGGGGGCGTCAGATTGTGCTTCGGTCATGTCAGCGTGCAGATCCGTCACTGCCGCCGTTTCGCCTTGGCCTTTGTTTTCGACCCCAGAAGCATCGGCGCCAAAAGATCGCGCCGCATCAGGCGGCCTTCGACAAAGACACCCGCAATGTGCAAGGCGGGAAGGATCAGCAACAGGTTTGCCGCGATGTCATGCATCTCTTCTGCCCCTTCCTTGAACGCCGCGTCTTCGCCTTGGTCGTCGTCTCCGTCATCCTTAACCAACGCCTCCCAGTCGCCGGACGCAACCGCTGCCTTGTCCGCCGCGACCTGCATCGGCGTTGCTCCGCCGGTCATCACCAACCCGGTGGCAATGACCACCGTCAAGGCCACCCAGAACGCATAGACCATAAGCGCCCCTGCCGGGTTGTGCGAGGGGTAGTTCCGCGGCCGTTCGCCGCTGGCCATGCCACGCAGATGCGCAACCGCGGTCAGCGGGTTGGGAGGAAAGGCGCTGAAGCGCGCCTCAGCGGGGCCGAGGACCCCCCAGATCAGCCGCATCAGCAAAAGCGCCATCGCGCCCCAACCGATGGACACATGCGCAAGGCTGCCTCCGTCGTTCACCAGCGCATTCAGGACGACCGCCGCAGCGATCCCCCAATGCGACAGGCGCACAACCGGGTCCCACAGGACGGGCGGGGCGGTCGCTGCATCGGTGGGCGCATCTGCCGCCTCGGCGGCCAGGATCCCGGGGGGATGCCATGTCAGCCTTCCGCCTTGATTTCGACGACGGCGCCCGAGGCAGGATCGATGTAGACTTCCATCGCCTTGCCAGTGGTGGTGTCTGTGCACTTGGCTTCGATCTTGCCGTCTTCGGCCTCAAACTCGTCCACCATGCAGCCGGCAGTTTCCAGCGCGGCCTTTGCCGCGACCGGATCGGTGCCGACAATGTCGCCCACCACTGGCATGGCGATAGCGGCCAGAGGCGCGATCAGGGGAAGGCTGGCAATGGCCAGCACGGACATAAGTTTCGATTGCATGTCGTGACCTTTCAGAAAGGGGTCGACCGTCGGCCCGCAGTCCGCCGCTGGTCTTGCCCGGTACAGCATGTCCACGGCACCATGCCCCGGACGCCCCCTGCCTGACCGCTTTCCGCCCTCTCCTCTATCCAGAGGAAGCTTACCAACCCGCCGATAAGCGCTTGCTGACAGTGGGACTTCGCCGGTCGCTCCCCTTGCGTCAGGCGGCGGCAGGGGCGATATGTGCAAAACCTGCCGACCTTTCGTTTCGCTTCCCCCTGTTCAGGAACCCGCCATGGCGTTGCCGATCCGTGACCAATTCAGAAGCTGGGCCATTGCCGCGCTCATCTTCTTTGTCTTGCTGTGGTTTCTTGGCAATGTGCTCTTGCCGTTTCTGGTTGGTGGGGCGCTGGCCTATTTCCTTGATCCGGTCGCCGACCGGCTAGAGCGGGCGGGTCTCAGCCGGGTTGCGGCGACCACGGTGATCTCGCTGATCGCGGTCCTTCTCGTGATCCTTCTGGTGCTGGCGGTGATCCCGACGCTGGTCAACCAGTTGACCGCGCTCATCAATTCCGCCCCCGATATTGCGAAACGACTGCAGGGCTTCCTTTTGGAGCGGTTTCCTGACCTTGCTGACAGCACCTCGACCATCCGTCAGACGCTGGCCGAACTTGGCGCGGCCATTCAGGCGCGCGGGGCTGAGCTTGCCAATGGCATCCTGTCTTCTGCCCTGGGGGTGATCTCGGCCATCGTGTTCATTGTCGTCGTGCCGGTGGTGGCCTTCTACCTGCTTTTGGACTGGGACAAGATGGTCGCCCGGATCGACGCCATGTTGCCCTTGGACCACGCCCCGACCGTGCGCCGCCTTGCGCGTGAGATTGACGCCGTGCTGGCAGGTTTCGTGCGCGGGCAGGTGTCGGTGTGCCTGGCGCTGGGGTCGTTCTACGCGGTGGCGCTGATGGTGGCGGGGCTGCAGTTCGGCCTCGTCGTCGGCGCGATTGCCGGGGCGATCACCTTCATTCCCTATGTCGGATCGATCATCGGCGGCACGCTGGCCGTCGGGCTCGCGCTGTTTCAGTTCTGGGGGGATTGGGTGCAGATCGGCATCATCGCCGCGATCTTCGCCTTCGGCCAGTTCATCGAAGGCAATGTGCTGACGCCAAAGCTGGTGGGCAAATCCGTGGGGTTGCATCCGGTTTGGCTGTTGTTTGCGCTGTCGGCCTTCGGGTCATTGTTCGGATTTGCGGGCCTGTTGATTGCCGTGCCGGTCGCAGCGGCCATTGGGGTACTAACCCGCTTCGGGGTTGAGCAGTATCAGTCCAGCCTGCTTTACCGCGGCACCGCTGCCCGCGCGGCTGAGGTGGCACCAATGGCC
>JAAUPC010000098.1 GCA_012036325.1 Paracoccaceae bacterium | reverse complement strand
CGTGGGACCGCTGCAACCGGGGGACCGAGTGGAAGTCGAAGTGGACGGTATCGGCATTCTGGAAACGAAGATCGGGAATCGCGTTTGAAACGGTGGGTTGTAGGCTGTGAGTCGTGGGAACCACCAGTGACTGCTCGGAGTGTTCGTCGTGAACGTCCACACCGTTGACCTCGAGTTGATGGGCGCGGCGGGCGTCGTCGCGGCGTACGTGATCCCCTCGAGCGACGGGTTGATCGTCGTGGATTGCGGTCCGGGCAGCACCCTGCCGAATTTGTACGTGGGCGTTTCCAAACTCGGTTTTCGTCAAGATGACATCCGGCATCTGTTGTTGACGCACATCCACCTCGATCACGCGGGTGGCGCGGGTAGGGTCGCTCGGGACACGGGCGCGACGGTGTACGTGCTCGCGGCCGATGGCAATACGCTTCGTGTAGCGAAGAATCGCCCGGCATGAGCGGGCAGGGGGAGACCATGTTCTGGAAGCTCGCAATCGCCGTGGCGGCGGCGGTGTTATACTGCTCAAGCTGCACCACAATCAAAGCGGCGCGATCTCGACCGGAAAATCGCCATCGAGCCGCTCCGCCTTGCCCGGCGTGCCGTCAAAATGCGCGCCAGTGTAAAGCTGCACGCCCGGCTCCGTGGTGGCCATTCGCATGCGGCGCCCCGAGGCGGGATCGACCGCTTCAAGGCAAGGGCGCAGACCGTCAGCGCCAAGCGGGGCCGACAGGCACAGGTTGTGATCGAACCCGCCCGGCCCCGGCATCCGTTCCCCAATCGCGCGGGGGGATCGGAAATCGAAGGCCGTACCCGTGACGGAAAGCACCTCTCCCGTCGGGATCAGGCGGTCATCGACGGGCAGGTAGAAGCCCGCAGTAACCTGCAGATGCTGGGCCAGAACGTCGCCCGACCCCTGCCCGGCCATGTTGAAATAGGCGTGGTTCACCAGGTTCACCACCGTGGGCGCATCGGTCTGGGCGGTCATCTCGATCCCCAGACCCGCGTCCTCCACCCGGTAGGTGACCTGCGCCGTCAGCGTGCCGGGATAGCCCATTTCACCGGCCGGGGACGTCGTGACAAAGGTCACATGCGAATCCGAATGGCTGTCGATGCCCCAGATCTTCCGGTCAAACCCCTGCGCCCCGCCATGCAGGTGCTGCGCGCCCTCGTTCTGGTCCACCTGCACCGGCTGGCCGCCCAGCAGGAAGCGGCCATCGGCAATCCGGTTGGAGTAGCGCCCGCAAGTAGCCCCCAGATAACCGCCCTGGGTTTGCCAGTCGTCCAGCGTGTCGTGGCCAAGCACGATATCGGCCAGCAGCCCGGCCCAGTCCGGCACCCAAAGCTGCGCCAACCGCGCGCCGTAGGTCAGGAGGACCACGCTGAAGCCCCCAGGCCCGGTCAGTGTGGCCGACCGGACGTCCACGCCGCCGATCTGCCCAAGGGTTGCGATCTCGGCCATCGGGTATCCTTCCTTGCGGGTTCAGCCCAAATGAGTTCAGGCGGTCCAATCCTGCGGCATGAGGGCGGCGGGCAGGTTCTGGTAGGCAACCGGCCGCAGCCAGCGGCGGATTGACAGCGTGCCGACCGATGTCGCGCCAAAGTTGGTTGAGGCCGGGTATGGCCCGCCATGCACCTGGGCATCCACCACCTCAACCCCGGTTGGAAAGCCGTTGGCCAGGATGCGGCCGGCCTTCCGTTCCAGAATGGGCAAAAGGGCACGGCCAAGGTCGGTGTCCCCCTCATCCAGATGCAAGGTGCAGGTCAGCTGGCCCTGCAGGCTGTGGGCGATCTCTTGCATTTCAGCCGCGTGGCGGACGCGGATGACAAGGCCAAGCGGGCCGAACACCTCTTCGGCCAGCGCGTGATTGGCCAGCCAATCGCTGGCTGACACCTCGAAGAGGTAAGGTGTTGCGTTGCGCGCGTCGCAGGTGGTCGTCAACACGGCACGGACGCCGGACCCTGCAGCGATCCGGTCGCGCCCCGAGCGGTAGGCCTCGGCCATCCCGTCGGTCAGCATGGTCTGCGGGCCGATGGGCGCGAGGGCCGCCTTCGCCGCTTCGACGAAGGCATCGGCGTCCGCCCCGTCAATCACCACCGCGATGCCGGGGTTGGTGCAGAACTGCCCCGCCCCCATGGTCAGGGATGCGGCCCAGCCCTTGGCGATGGCTTCCCCCCGCGCGGCGACAGCGGCAGGCAGCAGAAACATCGGATTGACCGACCCAAGCTCTCCAAAGAAGGGGATCGGCTCTGGCCGTGCCGCGCACAGGTTGAAAAGCGCCCGGCCCCCGGCCAGCGATCCGGTGAAGCCAACCGCCTTGATCAGCGGGTGCTGGACCAGCGCCTCCCCCACATCGCGCTTGCCGCCCTGAACCAGGTTGAAGGTCCCCGCAGGCAGGCCGCAAGCCTTGATCGCGGCGTCAATCGCCTGCTGCCACCACCTCCGCCCGTGCCGGGATGGGCGGAGTGGCCCTTGACCACCACCGGACACCCCGCCGCCAAGGCACTGGCCGTGTCGCCGCCCGCGACCGAGAAAGCCAGCGGAAAGTTCGACGCGCCGAACACCGCCACCGGGCCGATGGGGCGTTGGATCAGCTTGAGGTCCGGGCGCGGCGCGGGCTGGCGGTCTGGAAGTGCTGCGTCATGGCGGCGGTCAAGCCAATCATCCTTCAGGATATGCGCCGCGAAGAGGCGCAGTTGCCCCGTGGTGCGGCCCCGCTCGCCTTCCAGACGGGCCACGGGCAGGCCGGTTTCTTGCGTGCCGATTTCAGTGATCGCTGCCCCCCGCGCGTCAATCTCATCGGCGATGCGGATCAGGAATGCCGCCCGCACGGCGCGGGTCGTGGCGGAATAGGCCGGGAACGCCGCTTCCGCTGCGCGACAGGCGGCGTCGACATGCGCGGGCGTGCCAATGGCAAACGCATGCGACGGCCCATGCGCGGGGGTTGAGGCAAAGGTCTGGTCACTGCTGACCCAGTCGCCAGCAATAAGGTGGTGTCCGCTCAGCATGGCAAGATCCTAGAAATGAAAGGCGTCGGTCACGTCGCGGCGACCAAGGGTCAGCGCATCGGCAACATGGACCATCGGGGCAAGGTCAACGTCGCTTTGGCCCGCGGCCACAAGCTTGGCCATCCTGGCATAAAGGGCGGGGTATTCCCCCATGATATCCGCCTTGCCGGTGATGGGTTTGCCATCGATTTCCAGCACGTTTCCGCCCATGCGCAGGGCAAGCTGGCCTTGCGGGGTGTCCACCGTGATGTCCCAGGTCTGCGGGCCGGTTTGACGCCAGTCAAAATCGGCGGTGACATGGCCGCTGAAGGTCAGCGCTGCCGCAATCGGGGTCTGGCGGTTGACCGGGAAGGTCAGCGTGGCCCCGGTCAGGTGAACCGGGCTGGGCAGGATCTCGGTCAGGATCGACAGGGCGTTGATGCCGGGGTCAAAGACCCCCATCCCGCCGGGCTCAAACACCCAGTCCTGCGCGGGGTGCCATTTCCGCACATCCTCGCGCCAGGTGATATGGGCGCGGGTGATCGTCTTGCCCTGAAGCCAGGCCTTGGCGGGGGCCACGGCCAGCGCCATACGGCTGTGCCAGGTGGCGTAAAGCGTCAGGCCCTTGGCAGCGGCCATGGACTGCAAGGCATGCACCTCGGCCAAGGTGGCCCCGGGGGTTTTTCCAGCATCACATGCCGCCCTGCCTTTAGCGCCGCTTCGGCCGCGTCAAAGCGGGGCACGGGCGGCAGGCAGAGCGAGACGACCTCCACCTCAGGATGGGCGGCAAGGGCTGCGTCAAGGCTGGTAAAGGCTGGAACACCGGGAACCGAGCCTTTGCGGGAAACCGTGCAGGCCAAAGTGAAAGCATCACTTGAGGAAAGCGCCGGAACGTGCTGATCCACGGCGATTTTTCCGATACCCACCAGACAGACTGCGCGCTTGGCCATCAGTGGCTTTCCCGCGCGACGGCATTGCCCCGGCAGCCGATCAGAAAGTCCATGTCGGCCCCCTTGTCGGCCCCTTCGACATGGTCATGGTAGAGTTTCGCATAACCGCTGGTCGGGGGTTCCACCGGCGGTTTCCAGGCGGCAAGACGGGCGGCAAGCTCTGCCTCGGGGATATCAAGGTGCAGGCGGCGGGCGGCCACGTCCAGCTCGATCATGTCGCCATTCCGCACCACCGCCAGCGGGCCACCCCTCGCGGCCTCGGGGCTGGTGTGAAGGACGACCGTCCCGTAAGCGGTGCCCGACATCCGCGCGTCACTGATGCGGACCATGTCGGTGATCCCCTTGCGCAAGACCTTGGGCGGCAGGCCCATGTTGCCGACCTCGGCCATGCCGGGGTAGCCGCGCGGACCGCAGTTTTTCAGGACCATCACGCAGGTCTCGTCGATATCCAGCGCCTCGTCGTTGATCTTGGCCTTGTAGTCGTCGATATCCTCGAACACGACCGCCCGGCCCCGGTGCCGCATCAGCGCGGGCGTCGCGGCAGAGGGTTTCAGCACCGCCCCATCAGGGGCAAGGTTGCCCTTGACCACGACGATGCCACCCGACTGGGTCAGCGCCTTTTCGGCGGGCAGGATCACATCGTCATTGTCGATGCGGGCGGGCTGGACATCGTCCCAGATACCGCCGCCTGAGACGGTCAGTGCCTCACGCTGCAAAAGCCCCGCTTCACCCAGCCGCTTGATGACCGCAGGGATGCCGCCGGCGTAGAAGAATTCCTCCATCAGGTATTTGCCTGAGGGCATCAGGTTGACGATGGTCGGCACGTTCCGCCCCCATTCGTCCCAGTCGTTCAGCGTCAGGGGAATGCCCACCCGCCCTGCGATGGCCAGCAGGTGGATCACGGCGTTTGTGGACCCGCCGATGGCGGCATTGGTGCGAATCGCGTTCATGAAGGCGTCGCGCGTCAGGATGTCTGAGGGTTTCAGATCGTCCTTCACCATCTGCACGATGCGCCGACCCGTCAGATGCGCCATCACCCGGCGGCGACTGTCGACTGCCGGGATCGCGGCATTGCCCGACAGGGTCATCCCCAAGGCCTCGACCATGCTCGCCATCGTGCTGGCGGTGCCCATCGTATTGCAGGACCCAGGGGAGCGGCTCATCGACGCCTCCGCCTCGACAAACTCCTCAGCCGTCATCTCGCCGGCCTTCACGGCCTCACTGAATTTCCACAGATGCGTGCCTGACCCGACCCGTTCCCCCCGGAAATAGCCGTTCAGCATCGGCCCGCCCGAAACCATGATCGTCGGCAAGTCCACCGACGCCGCACCCATCAGAAGCGAGGGCGTGGTCTTGTCGCAGCCGACAAGGCAGACGACGCCATCCATCTGCTGGCCGCGAATGGTTTCCTCAACCGCCATCGCCGCGAGGTTCCTGAACATCATCGCGGTGGGGCGGAAACCGGATTCGCTGACGCTGAAGACGGGGACGATGACCGGGAAGCCACCGGCCTCATAGACGCCGTGCTTTACCCGTTCGGCCAGGTCATTCAGATGCGCGTTGCAGGGGTTCAACTCACTGAACGTGTTCAGAATTCCGATCACCGGGCGGCCGTCGAACAGGTCGGCAGGCAGGCCCTGATTCTTCATCCAGGACCGATGATAGATCGCGTCCTTCGAGGTGCCCGCAAACCATTCCTGTGAGCGCAGCGTGCGGGGCCAGGGGGCGGGTTTGAACTTGGTCATCTGGATATCCTCAAAGCGGATGAACTTGGGTCGCGCCAGCCGATTTGGGCGCGAAGGTCAGGGTGTTGCGCAAGGGTTGGCCGAAATCCGGGGCCTCGATTTCAAACACGTCGCCGGCTTCGGTCTTGATGCCATCGGCAAAGGACAGGGTGGCGGTACCGAAGAAATGCACATGGAGATCGCCTGGCTGGCAGAAGAGGCCATATTTGAAGTGGTGGTGTTCAAGGTTCGCAATGGTGTGGGACATGTTCGCCTCACCCGAAAGGAACGGCTTTTCCCACAGCATCTTGCCACCGCGCAGGATGCGGCTGGTGCCACGGATATCTGCGGGAAGGTCACCGACCAGAATTTCCGGACCGTAAGACGCCACGCGCAGCTTGGAATGGGCGAGGTAAAGGTAGTTGACCCGTTCCGTCACATGGTCCGAAAACTCATTCCCCAAAGCCCAGCCGATGCGGTGCGGGGTGCCATCCGGCCCGATCAGGTAGATGCCTGCAACCTCAGGCTCTTCCCCGCCGTCTTCGGCAAAACCGGGGGCCTCAAGCGCGGCACCGGGGGCGATGGCCGCGTGGCCGTTGCCCTTGTAGAACCATTCCGGCTGGGCACCCACCTGCCCTGGGGCGGGGCGTCCGCCATCCAGCCCCATGCGGAACATCTTCATGCTGTCAGTCAGGGCTTCGGCCCCGTCCAGCTTGGCATGCATGGCATCGCGGGCGGAAGCGCTGCCAAGGTGGGTCAGGCCAGTTCCCGTCAGATGCAGGTGCGCGGGGTCCGGGTGGCTGACCGGCAGGGCAAAGCTGGCGCGGGTCAGGTCAACGGTATCGCCAAGGCCCCGGCGGGCAACTTCGGCAGCCAGCCCATGGCCCGCTGCGATGGCCGCCTGCGCAAGGTCATAGACCGAGGTGGTGCCCTGAACCAGCCGCGCTTCGGCCCCCGTCCGCGCGACAACGCCTGCGCTGACCACCGTAGAAAGATGCATGTCCTGCCTCACTTGTTCTTGTTGTAGACGTCAAAGATCACGGCGGCGAGAAGCACCAACCCCTTGATCATCTGCTGGTAATCGATGCCGACCCCAAGGATCGACATGCCCATGTTCATGACCCCCATGATCAGCGCGCCGATCACCACACCAACAATGGTGCCGGACCCGCCCGCCATCGCCGCCCCGCCGATGAAGACGGCGGCAATCGCGTCAAGTTCAAACCCGGTCCCGGCCTTTGGGGTGGCGCTGTTCAGCCGTGCGGTGACCATCATCCCGGCAAGGGCCGCCAGCATCCCCATGTTGACGAAACAGAAAAAGACCAGCCGTTCCGTCCGGATGCCCGACAACTTCGCCGCCTTTTCATTGCCGCCGACCGCATAGATCCGGCGGCCCTGCACGGTGTTTTCGGTGAAGAAGGCGTACAGGATCGTCAGCACCGCCAGCACGATCAGCACGTTCGGCAGGCCGCGAAAGCTGGCCAGCTGCCAGCCGACAAAAGCCATCGCGGCGGCGATGATCACGGTGCGGCCCCAGAAAAGGCCCGTAGGCTCGGGGGTGATCCCAAATTCGGCGTCCCGGGCGCGCGACCGGACACCAATCCAGACCACAACCAGAATGGCGATGGCGGTGACGATCAGGGTCAGCCCATGCGGTTTCTCAAGGCCCGTCAGATCAGGGATAAAGCCCGAGGACATCGCCTGAAACGCCTTCGGGAACGGCCCGATGTTCTGCCCGCCGAGGAGCCAGAGCGTCGCCCCCCGGAAGACCAGCATCCCGGCAAGCGTGACGATGAAGGACGGGATGCGCCAATAGGCCACCCAATAACCCTGCGCCGCCCCGATCAGTCCGCCGACAATCAGCGTCAGCGGGATGACAACCACGATGGGAAGCTTCAATTCCACCGTCAGATAGGCCGCCACAGCCCCGGTGAAGGCCGCGACGGACCCGACCGACAGGTCAATATGCCCCGCCACGATGATAAGAAGCATGCCCAGCGCCAGAATGATCACATGGCCGTTCTGCAGGAAGATGTTGGTGATGTTCGGGGCCTGCAGGAACATCGGCTTGCCCTGCGCCGCCACCAGGATGGAGAACAGTACCACGATGGCGACCAGTGCCAGCAGCATCCCGTTTTCGCGCAGATGCCCGGCCAGCGCGCTTTGCTTTTGGTCCGCCATTCAGGCCGCCCTCCCCACATCTTTGACAATCAGCGCCATGATCTTTTCCTGGCTCGCCTCACCCCGGGCGAGTTCGCCCACGATC
The DNA here is from genome assembly GCA_012036325.1 of Paracoccaceae bacterium. Taxonomy (GTDB): domain Bacteria; phylum Pseudomonadota; class Alphaproteobacteria; order Rhodobacterales; family Rhodobacteraceae; genus Tabrizicola. The sequence continues at coordinate 2,838 of JAAUPC010000098.1, read as the reverse complement.
CGGCCTTCGTTCATCACATAGATCCGGTCGCACATCCCCAGAAGTTCCGGCATTTCCGACGAGATCATCAGGATCCCCCGGTCCGCTTCGGCCAGTTCCTTCATGATCGTGTAGATCTCGAACTTCGCGCCCACGTCGATGCCGCGGGTCGGTTCGTCCAGGATCAGAAGGTCAGGGTTGGTAAAAAGCCACTTTGACAGCACCACCTTCTGCTGATTGCCGCCCGACAGGTTCACCACCTTCTGCTGCACCCCCGGCGTGCGGATGGCGAGTTGCTTGCGGTAGCTTTCCGCCACCTGCGCCTCACGCCGCTTGTTCAGGATCGACCGGCTGGCAATGCCCGCCAGATTGGCCAGGCTGATGTTCCTCAGGATCGGCTCATCCAGGATCAGGCCCAGCGCCTTGCGGTCTTCGGTCACGTATGAGATTCCGGCGGCAATCGCCTTCGGCACGGTCGACACATCGACCGGCGTGCCATGCATCCGCACTGTGCCCGCGTGGCTTTTGCCGTAGCTGCGCCCGAAGATCGACATCGCCAGCTCCGTACGGCCGGTGCCCATCAGTCCGGCAATACCCACGATCTCGCCCTTGCGGACATTCAGGGACACGCCCTTGATCATCTGCCGCCCGGCCTGTTCGGGGTGCTGGCAGGACCAGCCCTCCACCTCGAACAGCACCTCACCGGGGTTCGGCTCACGTTCAGGGTAGCGATGCGCCATGTCGCGGCCAACCATGTCGCGGATGATCCGGTCCTCGGAAATCTCGGCCTTGGTCAGGGTTGATACCGCCGCCCCGTCACGGATCACGGTGATCCGGTCGGCCACGCGGGAAATCTCGTTCAGCTTGTGGCTGATGATGATTTGCGTGACACCTTGGGCCTTCAGCTCCAGCATCAGGTCCAGAAGACGATCGGCATCCGCCTCCTGCAGGGCCGCGGTCGGCTCATCCAGGATCAAGAGGCGCACGTTCTTCGACAGGGCCTTGGCAATCTCGATCAGCTGTTGCTTGCCGACGCCCAGCTTGCCCACCACGGCACTTGGCGGCTCATTCAGCCCCACCTGGCGGAGGAGTTCCCCCGTCTTCTGCATCGCCAGCGGCCAGGAGATGACGCCATTGGTCGCCACTTCATTGCCCATGAACAGGTTCTCGGCGATCGACAACAAGGGGATCAGCGCAAGTTCCTGATGGATGATGATGATGCCCTTTTCTTCGCTGTCATGAATGCGGCGGTTGCGCAGGGGGGCGCCGTCATAGGTGATCTCGCCTTCAAAGCTGCCATGCGGATAGACGCCGGACAGCACCTTCATCAGCGTGGATTTGCCCGCACCGTTTTCACCGCAGATCGCATGGATTTCTCCGGCCTCAACCGACAGGCTGACCCGATCAAGCGCCTTCACGCCCGGGAAGACCATCGAGATCTCCCGCATGTCCAACAAAGCTGTCATCACACCTCCTCCAAAGGCAGCCCGCCCGCGCGGGAGCGGCGCAGGCGGGCCCCCCTCGGATCAGCTTACTGCAGCTGGTCTGCGGTGTAGTAGCCCGAACCGATCAGAATCTCTTCATAGTTCGAGACATTCACCGAAACCGGCTCCAGCAGGTAGGACGGAACCACCTTAACCCCGTTGTCATAGGTCGAGGTGTCGTTGATCTGCGGTTCCGACCCGGACAGGACGGCGTCCACCATGCCCACGGTCACCTTGGCCAGTTCGCGGGTGTCCTTGAAGATGGTCGAATACTGCTCACCCGCGATCATCGACTTCACAGACGGGATTTCCGCGTCCTGACCGGTGACGATCGGCATCGGCAGATCGCCCGACCCGTAGCCCACGCCCTTGACCGACGACAGGATACCGATCGAGAGCCCGTCATAAGGCGACAGCGCACCATGGAGCTGCTTATCGCCGTAGTTCGACGACAGAAGGTTGTCCATCCGCGCCTGGGCCACCGCACCATCCCAGCGCAGCGTGCCGACCACGTCCATGCCCATCTGACCCGACGGAATGGCAATGTCGCCCGCGTCGATCAGGGGCTGCAGGACCGACATGGCACCATTGTAGAAGAAGAAGGCGTTGTTGTCGTCCGGGGACCCACCGAAGAGTTCCACGTTCCACGGCTTCACGCCCGCGAACCGCTCATTCAGGCCCGCGACCAGGCTTTCCGCCTGCTGCACGCCGACCTTGAAGTTGTCGAAGGTGGCATAATAGTCGACCGATCCAGAGTCACGGATCAGCCGGTCATATGCGATGATCTTGATGCCAGCGGCGGCTGCGTTGTCCAAAGCGTTCGACAGCGTGGTGCCGTCGATGGCCGCGATCACCAGCGCTTTCACGCCGGAAGTGATCATGTTCTCGATCTGGCTCAGCTGCGTCGGGATGTCATCCTCGGCGTATTGCAGGTCGGCGACGTAACCGGCGTCGGTGAAGGCCTTCACCATCGACTCGCCGTCCGAAATCCAGCGGGACGAAGATTTCGTCGGCATCGCAATTCCGACAGAGCCCTTGTCCTGGGCGAAGGCAGGCAGCGCCGACAGGGCGGCGGTGGTACCGGCAAGGGCCATAAGGCCGCGGCGGGTCAAGATCATCTGTTTCCTCCCGATGATTCTGGTTTGCATCCGCAACAGGCACAAAACCCATGGCTGTGGCTACGGATGCGGCGCAGATTGAACAGAAGACACATATCTGTCAAATGTCGGATCAGCTTCCAATCATACCGGAGCAGCCATGAATCTGTCGCAAACCACCCTGCTGAGCCAGTTGCGCAAGCTGAAGCCCGCCCAGTTGCGGCTGCTGGCTGAACTTGGCCAGTCCGGCGCGCTTGGCTTGGCGGCGGCGCGGGTGG
>JAAUPC010000097.1 GCA_012036325.1 Paracoccaceae bacterium | reverse complement strand
TTGGGCGCAGGTGCTGCGGTGGCGGACTCCCTAGGCGATCTCATGCTTGCGCAAGGCAACTGGCTGGCCCCCGGTCTGCGCGCCCGGCTGGCGACGGGCTTTGGCGACCATGGCCCCCTGGCGCGTCCGATGGCAGACCTGATCGGCCTGTCCGACATGATCGGCAGTCGCCTCTGGTCAGCCGAGGCGGGCGAGATGCGCGCCTATGCCCCTGCCGTCGCTTACCCCGAAGACAACCCGGTCAGCGCCCCCCTGATGACGGTGGCCCAGTCGATCAAGGAAGACCTTGGCCTGCGGGTCGCCACGGTCGACGTGCCGGGCTGGGATACGCATGTGGCGCAGGCCGGACAGTTCGGCCAGTTGACCGGCTGGCTGTCGGAGGCGGTGATGGCCTTCTGGCGCGACCTTGGCCCCCTTCAGCAAGATGTGTCCGTAGTGGTGATGAGCGAGTTTGGCCGCCGCTTGCGGTCGAACACCGGCGGCGGCACCGACCATGGGCGCGGAAATGTGATGCTGGTGCTTGGCCCCCAGGCGCGGGGCGGCCGGATGGTAGGGCCCTGGCCCGGCCTTGGCCATGATGCGCTTGAGGAAGGCGCGGACCTGGCCGTGGTCACCGACTACCGCGCCGTCCTGGCCGAGCTTTTGACCGGCCACATGCGCCTGCCCGATCCGTCAGCGGTGTTTCCCGGCCTTTCGCAGCAGAATCTGGGGTTGTGGGGCTGACCCGCCGTTGCCGTCCTGCTTGCAGGACCCGCACTTTAGGCCGATAGTCCGGCAAGGATCACCGGCACAGGACCCCGATGGAGCGCACTGGCGAAACTGACAACCCTTCGGCACCAGACCCCGCCCCAGCGCCGCTGGCCGGCGCTGAGCCGAAAGTTGGGACCGCGCCGGAACCGCCAGCCGCCTGCCCGCCACCGCAGGTCGAGCTTCTGGTGATCGATCTGATCAACGGCCTCCTCGCACCGGGCAGCGCGGGCATTGATGCCTCAATGAACGCAGCCCTTTCGCGACTGGGCAAGGCCTGCGGCCTGGACCGCACCTTTGTCTTTCGCACCCGCCCCGATGGCACGCATTACAACAGCCATGAATGGGTGGCCCCCGGCGTGACCGCGCTGAAGCACCGCATGCAGTGGATGGACCCCGCCGCGCATCCGACCTGGCATGCCGCCTTTGCTGCGGGCGAGGCCGTGGTCATCGGTGACCGGGACGATCTGCCGCCCGACCAGCCAGAGCGCGCCTTCATGGAAGCAACCGGCATCTGGTCCTGCCTGATGCTGCCGCTGCGTGACGGGGACAGGCTTCTGGGCGTCGTCGGCTTTGACAGCGAGGCCGCCCAGCGCCGTTGGGGTGAGACTGAGATTTTCCTTCTGTCCTCGGTGGCGCGGGCTGTGGCGGCGGTCCTGCAACGGGCCGAGGCCGCACAGACCGAAGCCGATGTCCGAAGCCACCTGACCGCAACGCTGCGCGCGCTTCCTGACCTGGTGATCGAGATTTGCCCTGCAGGCCATATTGCCGCCTGCCACAGCGAGAAACTTCCTTGGCTGGCCTCGCTGGTGCATGCGGGGATCGGGCGGCACCTGCGCGAGGTTCTTCCCGAACCGCTCGCCAAGGTGCTGGAGGAACTCTTGCGCGATCCGCCCGCCGCGCGCACCGCCCGCAGCCGCCGGGTCGGTGTGCACAGTCTGGTCTCTCCGCATTGGTACGAAGTCTCGGTAGCACCCTTGCAGATTGACCAGGCCAAGGGCCAAGCCGGGGTGGTGGCGGTGATCCGCGACCTGTCCGCCGCCCAGCCGACCGACGAAATGGCCTCGTACCGCGAAGGCCAGTTCACCGCTTTCTTCGAGATGTGCCCGCATCCGATCCTGCTGAACGACTATGACACCGGCGAACTTCTGGACGGCAACCGGGCCTTCAAGCAGGTCTTCGGGTTTGACCCGAAGGGCGACAGCTACCGCGATGTCCGCCAGATCCTGCCCGCCGATGCCGCCTGGGTGATCGAGGCCGCCGTGGAATCCTTGCGCGCAAAGCAAAGCTATGGCCCGGTTGAGGCCTTGCTCAGCCGGGCGGACGGCAGCCATTTTCCCGCCGTCCTGCGCGGGTTCATGAGCATTGATCCCAACGGCCGCCGTCTGGTCTGGGCCCTGATCGAGGATGTGACCGATCTCCGCGCCAAGGAAACCGCGCTTCGGGATGAGCAGACCGCATTCGAGGCCACCCGCAGCCGCCTCGTATCGGCCATCGAGGCGCTGGATGACGGCTTTGCCATCTGGGATGCCGATGACCGTCTGGTGCTGTGGAACACGCAATACACCCGGGTCTTTGCCGGGATCGCGGACCAGATCAAGGTCGGCGCGCTTTACGATGATCTTCTGCGCTCGGCCATTGCGGCGGGCATCTTCGGGCAGGAAGGCGAACGCGATGACGCCAGCCTGCAGCGTCGTCTTGACCGGTCCCTGACCGAAATCTGGGATGGCGAGGATGTGCTGGCCGATGGCCGCCTGATCTGGGTGCGCGAACGCGCCACGCCATCGCGCGAAACCGTGGGCCTCTATGAAGACGTGACCGCCCGCCGTTTGGCCGACCGGCGCCTGCAACAGGTCGTCGATGGCGGCGAGGTTGCGGTCTGGGACTGGGCTGACGACACCGGCCTTAGCGCGATGAACGACGGTTGGCGCGCGATGCTGGGCCGCGACACCGATATGGGGGATCTCTCTCGTGTGCTGCCGGATCTGATGGCATTGATGCATCATGATGACCTTGCCGCCGCAGAAGACATGCGACAGGCCCTCTTTCACAACGGCGAAGATGAGTTCGATTTTCTGTGCCGTCTTCGCCACCGCAATGGCAAATGGGTCTGGGTGCTGTCACGCGGTCGGGTGCTTGCCCGGCGCGGGGATGGTACACCGCGGCGGATTTCGGGGGTGACGCTTGACGTCTCGGCCCGGATCGAGGCGGAACAGCGCCTCACCCGGTTGATCGATGGCGCAAGGGTGGGCGTCTGGGAACATGACCTGCGCTCGGGTCAGACCATCGTCAATGATCGCTGGGCCGAAATCCTTGGCTACCGCGCGGCTGAGTTGAACCCGATTCCGCTGCAGGACTGGCTGGACACGGTCCACCCCGCCGATGCCGAAGCCCTCATCGCCCATGAAGAGCGGTGTTTTGCCGCCGGCGACTGGGCCTATGAACACGAATTGCGGGTGCGCCACCGGTTGGGCCATTGGGTCTGGGTCCTGACCCGCACCCAGGCCATCGAATGGGATGTGAATGGCCGTGTGGTCCGCACATCCGGGGTCAACATCGACGTCTCTGCCGCCAAGGCGCTGGAGATGGCGCTGGCACGCGAACGCGACACGCTGGCACGGATCATGGAAACCTCCGTCTCGGGGATTGTCGCGGTGGACGGGCAGGGCAGGGTCGTCTTTGCCAATGCCGCCGCCGAGGCGGTGCTGGGCCGCCCCGTGGCCGCGCGCGATGACTTGCGCCATATCTTTGCCGTGGCGACTGTCACCGACCGGGACGGCAGGCCGGTCGCCGAGGACGATCTGCCCCTGAACCGGGCGCTCGCAGGTCTTGCGGTGCAACAGGATGTGCGTCTGGCGATCCACTGGCCCTGTGGCGCCCGGCGTGTGCTTTCGGTCAACGCAGCACGGCTGTCGGCACCGGGAACCGACCTTGCCGCCCTCTGTTCGATGACCGACATCACCGATGCGGTCGACAGCGAAGACCGCCTGCGCGCCGCGATGACCACCGCCGAAGCCGCCAACCGCGCCAAGTCGGATTTCCTGGCCGCCATGAGCCATGAGATGCGCACCCCCCTGAACGGCATTCTTGGCATGGTCGAGGTGTTGGGCCGTGATCTGGGCGATCCCGACCAGCAGTCGAAGCTCCGCGTCATTCGCGATTCGGGCGAACATCTCCTGTCGGTCATCAACGACATTCTTGATCTGGCCAAGATCGAAGCCGGGCATCTGGCGCTTGATCCTGCCCCCCTGCGCCTCAGCGAGGTGCTGGACCGGGTGGCCGCCATCCACCACGTCCGCGCCAAGGACAAGGGGATCGCTCTCATCACGCATTGCATCGGGGCCTATCGCGACAGCCTGCGCTTTGGCGATGAAAAGCGGCTGATCCAGATCCTGCACAACCTTGTGGGCAACGCGATCAAGTTCACCGACGCCGGCACGGTTTCGGTGGTGATGGACGCAGCCTTGCCGACACGGCTGGTCATCACGGTCACCGATACCGGCATTGGCATGACGCCCACGGAAATGGCCCGGGTGTTTGAAGAGTTTACCCAAGGCCAGGCCGGCATCGCCCGGCGCTATGGCGGCACGGGCCTTGGTCTTGCCATCGTCCGCCGTCTGGCCCGGATGATGCAAGGCGAGGTGACGCTGTCGGGCGCACCGGGGCAGGGGCTGACCGCTTCGGTCACGCTAGAGATGCCAGTGCTGGCTGATGCCGCCTTGCCCCTGCGCGCGGCCCCCCTGCCGCAACTGCCGCCAATGACCGTTCTGGCCGGCGAAGACAACGCGACCAACCGGATCATTCTGGCCAGCCTTCTGTCGTCGTTGGGGGTTACGGCCGATATCGTCACCAGCGGGGATGAGGTGCTTCAGCTTTGGAACCCCGGCAAACATGCGGCAGTCCTGCTTGACATCGCCATGCCGGGCCGTGACGGGCTGGCAACCTTGCAGGCGCTGCGGGATGAGGCGGCCGCCCGGGGCTGGCCCGCGCCCTATGCCATTGCCGTTACCGCCAATGCGATGACCCATCAGGTGCAGGATTATCTGGCCCAGGGCTTTGCCGCCGTGGTCGCCAAGCCCCTGCGCCCCGAACGCCTGGCCGAGGCGCTTTGGGCCAGCCACACAGCCGCGAAGAACCCGGCACAATCCCTTTGACACTTCCGCCGGTCCTGACCACTCTCAGCCCCAGCCCAGACTGCCAAAACCAGAGTGCCTAGCCAAGGCAAGGACCGACCCGCGTGCCCCAGACCCAGCGCCTTTCCGATGCCCGCACCCAGTGATCTGGCCCCGCGTGATCCGATGACCCGCGCGCTGGCTTTGCCACTCTGGTCCAGGCCGGTCAGCGCCGTGCCCCTTGGTGGCGGGATCACCAACCTGAACGTGCTGGTGACCGATGCCACCCGCCGCGCCGTGGTGCGGATCGGCGATGACATTCCGGTCCACCAGATCATGCGGTTCAACGAACTTGCCGCCAGCCGCGCTGCCCATGCGGCCGGGGTCTCTCCGGCCGTGCTGCACCACGAACCCGGTGCGCTGGTGATCGATTTCGTCGAAAGCCGAACCATGTCAGCCGAAGACCTGCGCCAGCCGGACCTCCTGGCCCAGGCGCTCGACCTGGTCAAACGCACCCACCGCGATATCCCACGCCATTTGCGCGGTGCGATCCTGACCTTCTGGGTCTTCCATGTCCTGCGTGACTATGCCGCCACGCTGGCGGCCGGCCAGTCGCGCCATCTGCCCCTGATCCCCACTCTTCTGGATGAGGCGTTGACGCTAGAGAAAGCCGTTGGCCGCATCGACCTTGTCTTTGGCCACAACGACCTTCTGCCCGCCAACTTCCTGCATGACGGCAGCCGCATGTGGCTGATCGACTGGGATTATGCGGGCTGGAATTCCCCGCTTTTTGACCTTGGCGGTCTTGCAGCCAACAATGGTCTTGATCACGCACAGGAAGACTGGCTCTTGACCACCTATTACGGCCAAGCGCCCGATGCCGACCTCTGGCGCCGTTACCGCGCCATGAAGGCGGCGGCGGCCCTGCGGGAGGCGATGTGGTCCATGGTGCAGGAAATTCACTCCGACCTAGATTTCGACTATGCCGCCTATACCGCCGACTACCTTGCCACCTACCGCGCCGCTTTGGCCACCTTCAGGACCTCCCCATGACTGATCTTCCCACCACGGCCCGTGCTGTCATCATCGGCGGCGGCATCGTCGGCTGTTCTGTGGCCTACCACCTGGGCAAACTCGGCTGGTCCGACACGGTGCTGTTGGAGCGCAAGAAGCTCACCTCCGGCACACGTTCCACGCGGCGGGTCTGGTGGGTCAGCTCCGCACCAGCGCCAACATCACCCAGCTTCTGGGCCACTCCGTCGCCCTCTACAAACGGCTGGAGGCGGAAACCGGCCTGCAAACCGGCTGGAAGATGAACGGTGGCCTCCGTCTGGCCTGCAATGCCGAACGCTGGACGGAAGTAAAACGTCAGGCCACGACAGCGCATTCGTTTGGGCTCGATATGCACCTCCTAACGCCGAAGGAAGCGCAGGACCTTTGGCCCCTGATGACGATCGATGACCTTGTGGGTGCTGCCTACCTGCCCACCGATGGGCAAGCCAACCCCTCCGACATCACCCAATCCCTCGCGCGCGGCGCACGAATGTCGGGGGTGAAGATCTTTGAGGATACGCCCGTCACCCGGATCATCGTCGAAGACGGCCGCATCAGGGGGGTTGAGACCCCCTTCGGCACCATCGAATGCGAAAAAGTCGTGGTCTGCGCCGGCCAATGGACCCGCACCCTTGCCGCGACCGTTGGCGTCAACGTGCCCCTCGTTTCTGTCGAACACCAGTACATGGTCACCGAAAAGATCGAGGGCGTGACCAGCACCCTCCCCACCCTGCGCGACCCCGACCGCCTGACTTACTGGAAAGAGGAGGTCGGCGGCCTGGTCTGGGGCGGCTATGAGCCGAACCCCAAACCCTGGGCGCAAAACGGCATCCCCGAGGGGTTCCATTTCGAGCTTCTGACCAGCGATTTCGACCATTATTCCCAGTTCATGGAGGACGCCATCGCCCGCGTCCCCGCCTTGGCCAATGCAGGCGTCAAGCAACTGATCAACGGCCCCGAAAGCTTTACCCCCGATGGCAACTTCATCCTGGGTGAGGCACCAGAGCTGCGGAACTTCTTCGTCGGTGCCGGCTTCAACGCCTTCGGCATCGCCTCCGGTGGCGGGGCAGGGATGGCCCTTGCTGAATGGGTGGCGACCGGCGCCGCCCCTTACGATCTCTGGCCCGTCGATATCCGCCGCTTCGGCCCTGCCCACCGCTCCACCGATTACGTCCGCACCCGCACGATGGAGGCTTACGCCAAACACTACACCATCGCCTGGCCGTCGGAGGAGATGAAGAGCGCCCGCCCCACCCGCCGCTCCCCCCTTTACGCAAATCTCAAGGCGGCAGGCGCGTGTTTTGGCGAAAAACTCGGCTGGGAACGTCCGAACTGGTTTGCAGGGCCGGGGGAGGAGCCGGTGGATCGCTACTCCTACCAGCGCCCCGGCTGGTTCGACGCCGTTGGCCGCGAACACAGGGCGCGCGGGAAGGGTGTGTCCTGATCGACCAGACCTCCTTCGCGAAGTTCACACTGAAAGGCCCCGATGCCGCCAAGGCGCTGAACTGGATCGCCGCCGGGAACGTGGATCGGGCGGTCGGGTCACTGACCTACACCCAGATGCTCAACGCCAAAGGCGGCATCGAATGCGATCTGACCGTCGTCCGCCGCGCGCAGGATGAGTTTTACATCACCACCGGCACCGGCTTTGCGACGCATGATTTCGACTGGATTTCCCGTAACTTGTGCGGCGATGCTCACCTGATCGATGTCACCTCCGGCTCTGCTGTCCTCTCCCTGATGGGCCCGAAAGCCCGGGACCTCCTGCAACCCCTCACCGAAGGCGACCTGTCCAACGCCGCTTTCCCCTTCGGCACCGCCAAGACCATCTTCATCGCCGGTTGCCCCGTCCTCGCCCTGCGTGTCACTTACGTGGGCGAGCTTGGCTGGGAACTCCACATGCCCACGGAATGCGCGGTGACGGTCTTTGAGGCGCTGATGGCCACCGGCCAGATCACAAACGCAGGCTACCGCGCCATCGAAACCCTGCGCTTGGAAAAAGGCTACCGCGCCTGGGGGTCTGACATCGGCCCCGACCACACCCCTGTCGAGGCGGGCCTTGCCTGGGCGGTGAAGATGAAATCCGGCCTGCCGTTCCTTGGCCGCGAAGCCATCGCCGCTCAACTGGCCAATGGCGTAAAGAAACGTCTCGCCACCTTCACCGCCGGCCCTGAAACCATCCTCCTGGGCCGCGAAACCATCTACCGCAACGGCCAGCGCGTCGGCTGGCTCTCCTCCGGCGGTTATGGCCATACGCTCGGTCAGGCCTTCGGCATGGGTTATGTCCGCCACCCTGATGGCGTGACGGAAGACTTCATCCTTTCAGGCAGTTACGAGCTGGAAGTCGCGTCCGAACGTGTTCCTGCCCAGGTCCACCTCACCCCGCTCTACGATCCCCAAAACTTGCGCGTCAAAAGCTGATTTCATTCTGGCCCAAATATCCCGGGGGTGCGGGGGCTGGCCCCCGCTTCTACCCATCAAACCGCGTCGCACCCCGGCGCTTTTCGTCAACCGGTTGGGTCAGGATTGTCGCCTGATGCGCGCGCTGGTCGCAGTTCGCGCGCGGACAGATGCGGCAATTGATCCCGATTGGCACCATCCGCGCCCCGGCGACGCTGAACGCCTCGGCATACCCAATCTCGCCCGCATGTTCGATCATGCAGCCCATCGCGACCGCCAGCCGGTTGTCCTGCGCATGGCGAATCCAGGTCGGCCGGTCCACTGTGCGCGAGAAGACGAAGTATTGCGATTTATCCGGCATTTCAACAAATTGCGGGACGATCTTCCCAGGTGTGCGGAAACTGGTATGCACATCCAGCCGCGGACAGGCCCCGCCATATTCCGCCAGGTGAAAATCCGTCGCGTTGAACCGCTTCGTGACGTTGCCGCCCTTGTCGATCCGCAGAAAGAAGAACGGTACCCCCTGCGCCCCTTCGCGCTGCAAGGTGGTCGCCCGGTGGCAGGCCTGCTCGAACGACACCCCGAAGCGGGTTGCGATGTGGTCAAGGTCGTATTTTGTTGCCCGCGCCTCGGCCAGGAAGGCCGCATATGGCATCAGCACGGCGGCGGCGAAATAGTTCGCCAGTTCCACCCTGAGCCGCGCCACCCCGCGCGGGTCCGCAATCCCCGCCCGGTCAATCAGCCCATCCAGCAGTTCCCGCTGCTCCAGTAGCCCGCACATATGCACCAGTTGAAAGGTCCGGTTGGTATGGTCCAAGGCCTCGGACAAGAGGATCTCCCGCCGCCCCTCGTCATACTGGCGCAAGGTGCCCGGCAGATCCTCCACCCGGACAAGCCGCACAGAGATTCCCAAATGGTCGCGCAGGCGTTGCTTGAGGGCCACGTAGATCTCATCCCGCTCCACTGCTCCGGTCCAGAACGCCTCTGCCGCTTCCTCCAGGTCACGGAAGTGGTTGCGCTGACGGCGAAAGACGTTGTGCACGGCGGCCTCGGGCGTGGCCGAGATTGCCCGCACATCCCCTTCATTCAAGGACAAAAGCTGATCCGTCGCGGCCTGCCAGCTGCGGTGCAGCCGCAGGAAAGCGCTGGCCAGGTCTGGCGCATGCACCAGGGCCGCGCGCAGTTGCGTCAGATCCGGCCTTGTGTCAGCAAAAACCGGGTCCTGACAACGCGGCCCGCAGATCGGCCAGCGCACCCGAGCCATCCTCTTCGGCAATCTCGCGCCAGGCGACGCCATAAGCCTCAAACAGCTTCAGCATCACCTGAACCGACACGGAACGTTCGTTGTTTTCCAACAGGTTCACATAAGACGGGCTGATCCCCAAGACCCGCGCCATCGCGCCTTGCGTCTCGCCCCGCTCCAGCCGCAAGCGCCGCAAGTGCGGGCCGATGAAGGTTTTCTGCATACCTTTGCACACCTGTCATGGTTTGTGAGATTTACAATATTACATAACTTGGCATCTGTAAACTTTCGCATTTACAGCGCGACCCGGTTTGCTTTTGCACATCCGCCGATTGGTGAGAGGAGAACCTTAATCAAGCGGGAGGATCATCATGCGCACCGGAACCAATCACCTTTTCATTCCTGGCCCGACCAATGTGCCGGAAGACGTGCGTATGGCGATGAACGTCCCGATGCAGGACCAGCGCGGGCCTGAGTTTGGCGCGTTTACCATGTCCATCCTTGCCGACCTGAAGAAGGTTTTCCGCACCACGACCGGGCAGGTCATGCTCTTCCCGGGCTCTGGAACTGGTGCTTGGGAAGCGGCGATCACCAACACCCTCAACCCCGGTGACCGGGTGCTGATGGCGCGGCACGGCCAGTTTTCCACGCTTTGGGCCGAGATGGCCACCCGCCTCGGCCTGACCGTTGATGTGATTGACGTCGCCTGGGGGGCAGGGGCACCGGTCAATGAATTCATGCGCAAGCTGGCCGCTGACCGGAAGGGTGAAATCAAGGCCGTTTTCGTGACGCATAATGAAACCGCCACCGGTGTCACCAGCGACATCGCCGCCGTCCGCCGCGTGCTGGACGACAGCTTCCATGACGCGCTCTTGTTCGTCGACGGTGTGTCCTCGGTCGGGTCCATCGATTTCCGGATGGACGATTGGGGCGTCGACCTTGCCGTGACCGGCAGCCAGAAGGGCCTGATGTGTCCGGCGGGCCTTGGCATCCTTGGCGTAAGCCAAAAGGCGATGAAAGCGTCCGAGACGTCGACCATGCGCCGCGCCTACTTTGAATTCCGTGACTTTAAACAGACCTGTGAGACGGGCTATTTCCCCTACACCCCGCCGACGCAGATCCTGCATGGCCTCCGGCGGCGCCCTGGACCGGATCAATGCCGAGGGGCTGGACAACGTCATCGCCCGCCACACGCGCCTTGCCGAAGGCGTGCGCCGCG
>JAAUPC010000096.1 GCA_012036325.1 Paracoccaceae bacterium | reverse complement strand
TTGCTCTTTTGAGAAATACTCCGGGGAGCGCGAGGGGCTGGCCCCTCGTCCAGCTTTGCATCGCGCCCGCTTTGCGCGATGCAAAGGGATAAGGCTTGCGGCGGAACGCCGCTCCGCCAGAAACCCGGCCAGAAACCTGGCCGAACGACCGGCGCTTCAGCTGGTGCTTTCGTCTTTCTCGTAAGCCCCGATGATCCGGGCGACCAAGGGGTGACGCACCACGTCCTTCGCCGTAAAGTAGTTGAAGCTGACGCCCTTCACCCCGGCCAAGATCCGCTCCGCCTCGGCCAGGCCCGAGGCTGTGCCGCGCGGCAGGTCGATCTGGGTGCGGTCGCCCGTCACCACCATCCGGCTGCCTTCGCCAAGACGCGTCAGGAACATCTTCATCTGCATCGCGGTGGCGTTCTGCGCCTCGTCCAGCACGACGAAGGCGTTCGAGAGCGTCCGCCCGCGCATGAAGGCCAGGGGTGCGATCTCGATCCGCTTTTCCTCCAGCAGTTTCTGCACTTGTTTTGACGGAAGGAAATCGTTCAGCGCATCGTAAAGGGGCTGCATGTAGGGATCGACCTTTTCCTTCATGTCGCCCGGCAGAAAGCCCAGCCGTTCCCCCGCTTCCACTGCCGGCGCGACAGGATGATCTTCTCCACCGCGCCCGAGATGAACATCGTCACCCCGACAGCCACCGCGAGATAAGTCTTCCCCGTCCCCGCCGGGCCAATGCCAAAGCCCAGTTCATGTGCAAAAAGGTTCGCGACATAGGCCTTCTGCGCCTCGGTCCGGGGTTCGATCGGCTTCTTGCGGGTCCGGAGTTCCATCCCTGTGGAAAAGAGCTCGATCTGCTCTGCCCCGTCGGCATCACCGACCGGGCGGCCCATGCGCAGCGCGCCGTCGATATCGCCCGCCGCCACGCCGCGCCCGGATTCAAGCCGGGCGTAAAGCGACCGCAGCACTGCCGCCGCCTGTTCGCGGGCTGATTTTTCTCCGATCACGGCCAGCCGGTTGCCGCGCCGCAGGATGTGCACCCCCATCTGGTGTTCGATCTGCGCGAGGTTGCGGTCAAATTCACCGCAAAGGTCGATTAGCAATCGGTTGTCCGGAAATTCGAGGACTGTCTCCACGATATCCTCGGCGACAGAACGGTTTGGCGGGGGGGTCAGCGCGCTGATGCCCAAGCGGGCGCTCCTTATGTTAAGGGCCACTCGTCAAAGACTGCAGCCAGACACGTCATCTGGCAAGCAAAACCCGCTGCCAACACCAACTGTTGTGCAGAAAGGTGCAAGTTCCGTGACAGACGCCCAAAAAGCGGCAGGGTTTCTCAGCCCGCCAGCAGCACCGCTGCCAGCGAGTTGGTGGAGGATGCCGTCACCCGCACCTTCACCAGTTGGCCAACCACACCAGCCGGGTCTTCGACATGCACTGCATGCAAATGGTCGGACTTGCCAACCATCTGGCCCGGCATCCGGCCCGGCTTTTCATACAGCACCGTCACCTCACGCCCGACCATCGCCGATTGTGAGGCACGTTGCTGGGCGGTGACCAACGCCTGCAGCTCTTGCAGACGGGCATCGGCCACTTCGGCCGCGACCGGGGTTTTTTCAGCGGCGGGCGTGCCAGGGCGGGCGGAGTATTTGAAACTGTATGCCATCCCGAAGCCGACCGTGCGGATCAGGTCCATCGTAGCGGCGAAATCGGCATCCGTTTCCCCCGGGAAGCCCACGATGAAATCGGACGACAACAGGATATCCGGCCGTGCGGTGCGGATGCGGTCGACCAGCCGCAGATAGGCGTCAGCCGTGTGCTTGCGGTTCATCGCCTTCAGAATGCGGTCAGACCCGGACTGCACCGGCAGGTGCAGATAGGGCATCAGCTGCGGCAAGTCGCCATGGGCGGCAATCAGGTCATCTTCCATGTCATTGGGGTGGCTGGTGGTATAGCGCAGCCGCTCCAACCCTTCGACCTTTGCCAGTTCCCGCAGAAGGCGCGCCAGGCCCCAAGGGCCGTCCGGCCCCGCGCCATGGTAGGCGTTGACGTTCTGGCCCAGAAGCGTGATCTCCCGCACCCCCTGCGCCACCAGCCCCCGCGCCTCGTCCATCAGACGGGCGACGGGGCGGCTGACCTCGGCCCCCCGCGTATAGGGCACGACGCAGAAGGCGCAGAATTTGTCGCAGCCTTCCTGCACGGTCAGAAACGCCGCCGGACCACGCGTCACCTTGCGCGCGGGCAAAGCGCCGAACTTGTCTTCCACCGGAAAGTCCGTATCGACCAGCCGCCCCCCCCGCGGCCACCATAGCGGGCAAGCGGTGATAGGCCTGCGGGCCGACCACAAGATCCACCACCGGCGACCGGCGCAGGATTTCCTCGCCCTCGGCTTGTGCCACGCAGCCCGCCACGCCCACCTTCAGCCCCGGCTTTTCCGCCTTTAGCGCGCGCAGGCGGCCAAGGTCGGAATAGAGCTTCTCACTTGCCTTTTCACGGATGTGGCAGGTGTTGAGAAGGACCATATCCGCCTCTTCCGCCACCTCGGTCGTGACATAGCCCTCAGCGCCCATGGCTTCCGCCATGCGTTCCGAGTCGTAGACGTTCATCTGGCAGCCATAGGTCTTGATGAACAGCTTCTTGGGGCCGTCTGGGGTGTCGGGCATCTTCGGGCTCTCCGCGTTGTGCGGGGTTTACCGCGAAACCCCGCCCCCCGCAATTGCGGCCACCCGCTGCCATTTCATACCCTTGCATCGGCGGCCCGGATGCCTGACTTTGCCCGCAACCATTGCGGACCTGACATGCAGCACGCCTCGATCCCTGACCTTCTGGCCCGCGTGGGGTCAAGCCTTGCCACCGGCCCCCTGGCCATCGTCATGGCCGAAGATGAGGTTGAGCTGGACAGCACCCTTGCCCATCTGGCGAAGATCGGCTTCCGCGACCTTGTCCTTCTGGCCCCCGCAGGCATCAGCGTAGCACCCGAACATGTGGCGCGCACCCATATCGTCACCCATGACGTCTTTGCCGAGGCAGCGCTGCCAACCGCCGTCAACGCGATGATGGACAGCCTTTCCGGTTCTTGGGTCCATGCCTGCTACAACGCCGAATATCTGTTCTTCCCCTTTTGCGAGACGCGCCGCATCCGTGAGCTTCTGGCCTTCCACAGCGAAGAGCGTCGCAGCGCCATGCTGACCTACGTCGTCGATCTTTACGCCAGCGACCTCGACCAGCACCCCGGGGCCGTCGCCCTGCAAGATGCCTGGCTGGACCGGTCCGGCTATTACGCCCTTGCCCGCCAGGACCCCACCCAGAACTGGGAACCGGTCGAGCGGCAGATGGATTGCTACGGCGGCCTGCGCTGGCGGTTTGAGGAACATATTCCCTGGACCCGCCGCCGCATCGACCGCGTCTCGATCTTCCGCGCCCAGACCGGCCTGCGCATGGCGCCTGACTTCACCCTCAGCGAGGCCGAGCTGAACACCTACGCCTGCCCCTGGCATCACAACCTGACGGCGGCGGTCTGTTCCTTCCGCACCGCCAAGGCCCTGCGGGCGAATCCAGGCTCGCGTCAGGCCATTTCCACCTTCCGCTGGCGCAACTCCACCCCGTTCCAGTGGCACAGCCAGCAGTTGATGGACCTTGGCCTGATGGAGCCGGGGCAATGGTTCTGACTCACGGTTCCTGATCCCGTCCAGGCATCACGCAGCCGTGATTGCCAGCCCGAAACTTCCCGCCCAAACCCCCCGTTCTTTCCCATGTGACAGCCGGACGGTCCGGCTGACCCCATGAAGGAGAGACCCCATGTCCCTGCGTTTGATCCTTGGCGCCATCGCGCTGACCGGCCTGGCCCAAGCCAGCTTTGCTGCCAACCCCGACGTCGGCGGCGCGCCGATGTTCGAAGAAAAGAACATCGTGGAAAACGCCGTGAACTCGGCCGATCACACCACGCTTGTCGCCGCCGTCAAGGCCGCGGGCCTGGTTGACGCGCTGATGGGCCCCGGCCCCTTCACCGTCTTCGCCCCGGTCAATGACGCTTTCGCCGCCCTGCCCGCGGGCACGGTCGACACGCTGCTCAAGCCCGAAAACAAGGACATGCTGACCAAGGTCCTGACCGCCCATGTCGTGGCCGGTGACCTGAAACTGGCCGACCTGCGCGCCAAGGTGGGCTCGGACGGCTTTGCCAACCTGCAGACCCTGTCGGGCGATGCGCTGTCGGTGAAGTTCAAGGGCAACACCGCGATGATCTACTCGGAAAGCCGCAACATTGGCACGATCACGATCGGTGACGTGGATCAGTCCAACGGCGTCATCCACGTCGTAGACACGGTTCTGGTCCCGAAGTGATCAGGCACGGCAGGACCGTCCAGGGTTCTTAAGTGGTTCGGGCGGGGGCAACCCCGCCCTTTTTCACAAGGCTCAGGCCTTGCGCAGCCGGATCACGACGTCCACCCGCGACACCGCCATGCCGTCCGGCACCTGCGGCAGCGAGGCGATGGACAGTTCCTCAGCCGGGGCGTCGGTCAGACTGTGGCTGTCTTCCCAGTAGAAATGCGGGTGATCGTCGATCCGCGTATCGAAATAGCTTTTCGACCCGTCGACCACGATCTCGTTCATCAGGCCCGCATCGCAAAAGGCGCGCAGGGTGTTGTAGACCGTGGCAAGGCTGACCTTTTCATCCGTGGCCGCAGACAGCGCGTACAGGCTTTCCGCCGTGACATGCCGGTTCTCGCCATCGCCGACCAGCAGTGCCGCCAGCGCCAAACGTTGACGTGTCGGCCGCAAGCCCCCGGCTTTCAGCCAGTTTGCCACGCGGTCCATCCCGCCATCAGGTGCTTGCAACTTCAACGCCATGCCATGGATATAGGGCCGCGACCCCCCGGCTTTCAATCACATTTCGTCCAGAAAGCGCCTAAAGCTGCGCAAAACCGCGCCGGATCGCGCCCCAGACGGCCAAAGTCAGCAGGGTCGACCCCACCCCCGACACCCAGAACGGCACGGTCAGCGCCAGATTGCGCGGCATCAGCCCCTCGGCCAGGGTGACGGTCAGGCCGGAAAGCACCAGCCCCAGGGGTATCATCCCCCAGGCCAGCAGGCGGTAGATGCTGTTCACCCGCCCCATCAGCGCATCGGGGATCAGCCGCTGCCGGGTGCTGACTGACACGACGTTCCAGACCAGACCGGTAAACTCCATCGCCGCAAAGCACAGGGCCAACGTGACCGCATCCGGCGCCAGCGCCATCGCGGCAAAGCAGGGGGCCGAGGCGAAAAGCATCCACTGCATCGTCCGCACTGGGCCAAGCCGTCGCGCAATCCGTTCGCCCAAAAGGCTCCCCGCAATGCCGCCAATCGCCCCCCCGGCCAGTGTCAGTCCGTAAGCGGTGGCTGACAGGTTGAGGTTTTCCTGCGCATGCAGGACGACACCGATGACGATCATCTGATGCAGAAGGTTCCAGAACCCCGTGACCCACGCCAGCGTGCGCAACAGGGGCTGGACACGCAAGAAGCCGAAACCCTCGCCCAACTCCACCCGCCAGTGGCGTGGGTTTGGGCGGGCGGGGCGGAACTGGCCGGCAAGGCCCGCCACCAACAGCATCGCCAACCCATAGGCCACCGCGTTCAGCCCAAAGGCCAGGGGCAGCCACACTCCGATCAGCACCGCGCCCAAGGCCGGGCCAATCAGCGCGTTGGTCGACAACTCCACGCTCCACAACTGGCCATTCGCCCGCTCCAATTGTTCGGGTGGCACGAAGGCGGGCAAAAGGGTCTGGGCGGCATTGTCGCGAAAGACCTCGGCCCCGCCAACGACAAAGGCCGCCAGAATCAGCGAGAGATACAGCCCCGACGCCGACACGCCTTCGCTCGGCGCGGGCGCAAGAGGCAGGGCCACCCAGATCGCCGCCGCCGCCGCCGCAAAAGCCAAGCCACGCAGCGCGTCCATTCCAAGGATCAGCCGCCGCCGGTCCACCCGGTCGGTCACAATGCCCGCGGGCAGCGCCAAGAGGAACCAAGGCAGCCGCAATGCCACCGGCACCAGCGCCACCAACAGCGGGTCACGCGTCAGCAATGACGCAATCCACCCCCAGGCCACCACCGCCACCCCATCCGCCAGATTGGTCATCCCGCTGGCCAGAATGAACCGTCGCAACGCCGTCATATGCGCCCCCCTTTGGTGCTGGTGGCGGACCTTGGGAAGGGGGAGCGGCGGCGTCAAGGCAGGAAAACACCCCGCGGCCTTGCCACTCTTCCCTGCCGAATGCTAGCAAGGCGAAGGGATAGATCGGGGGACCACCAGGGATGGCGTCATTTCCAACCAGCTTTGACAAAGAGGCGCTTCTGGCCTGCTCCAGGGGCGAACTTTTCGGCCCCGGCAACGCCCAGCTTCCCGCCCCCCCGATGCTGATGATGGACCGGATCACCGACATCTCGGAAGACCGGGGCGAACATGGCAAGGGCCATGTCGTGGCCGAGTTCGACATCACGCCCTCCTTATGGTTCTTCGACTGCCACTTCCCCGGCAACCCGATCATGCCCGGCTGTCTTGGGCTTGATGGCCTCTGGCAACTCACCGGCTTCAACCTTGGCTGGCGCGGCTGGCAGGGGCGCGGCTACGCGCTGGGGGTGGGTGAGGTCAAGCTGACCGGCATGGTCCGCCCTGACCGCAAGAAGCTCACCTACTACGTTGATTTCACCAAGGCCCTGACCACCCGCCGCCTGACGATGGGCGTAGCTGACGGAAGGGTCGAGGCGGATGGCGAGGTGATCTACCTCGTCAAGGACATGAAGGTGGCGTTGAGCGAGGCGTGACCTCTGCGTGAGCCATTTCTGGTCAGTCACTCGCAGGTCGGAAGACGGAGATCCCGGTGCAAAAGCTGCTGTTCCAGGGCATTGTCCTCAATCTGGATTTTCAGCCGGGCAAGGGCGACAACGAACGCATAACAACAGGCTACGGAATTTATGCTGAAATCCATTGGCCAACTCGCTCTTTGCGGATCGGTGAGAGCCAGAATGTCCGCGCTCGGAACCGACAACATATTGCGTGGGCAAACAAGCACCGCGCGGGGACTCATTCGGCGAAAGAAGCCGCACGCAGAGGCATCATCATCGATCTTGTGAGGGAATGGGGCAGCGAAGGGTTAGAACACTACCTGATCAGCAACGATCCCAGACTTGCCGACCGGGAACTAAGAGTTGCATGCGAAAAGTTCCTTCACGAGTGGGCACGTTCGCAATCCGAATACCGGAACATGAACACGCAACGTGGGTATCGGATAGTGAACTGACTGCCAACTCCCAACCTCCTTGCCCCCTCCCCCCCTCTCCCGTAAACAGTCCCCAAGACATCGTAGGAGGGCCCCCATGCGTCGTGTCGTCATCACCGGGATCGGGATCGTATCCTCCATCGGGAACAACGCTGCCGAGGTCGAGGCCGCCTTGCGCGCGGGCAAGTCCGGCATCGTCTTCGCCCCCGACTATGCCGAACACGGCTTCCGCTGCCGGGTGCATGGCCAGCCGAACATCGTGCTGGAGGATCACATCGACAAGCGCGACCTGCGCTTCATGGGCGACGGGGCGGCCTATACCTTCATCGCGATGGACCAGGCGGTAAAGGACTCTGGCCTTTCGGAGACCGACATCTCGAACGACCGCACCGGCATCATCGTCGGCTCCGGCGGGCCCTCGACCAAATCCTTCTTCAAGGCCCACAACATCGTCCGCGAAACCGGCGCGCCGAAGCGGATCGGCCCGTTTGGCGTGACGAAGGGCATGTCCTCCACCGTCTCGGCCTGCCTGGCCACGCCGTTCAAGATCAAGGGCGTGAACTATTCGATCACCTCGGCCTGCTCCACCAGCGCGCATTGCATCGGCAACGGCACCGAACTCATCCAGATGGGCAAGCAGGACATCGTCTTTGCCGGCGGGGGAGAGGAGCTGGACTGGACCCTTTCCTGCCTCTTCGACGCGATGGGCGCGATGTCGTCGAAATACAACGACACCCCCGAACTCGCCTCACGCACCTATGATGCCAACCGCGACGGCTTTGTGATCGCGGGTGGCGGCGGCATCGTGGTGCTGGAAGAGCTGAACCACGCCCTTGCCCGCGGTGCCAAGATCTATGGCGAGGTGACGGGTTACGGTGCCACCTCGGACGGCTATGACATGGTCGCCCCCTCGGGCGAAGGCGGCGAACGCGCGATGAAGCTGGCGCTCTCTACCCTGCCGCAGGGCCGGCGGATCGACTACATCAACAGCCACGGCACCTCGACCTCGGTCGGCGACGTGACCGAAGTTGAAGCCATCCGCCGCGTCTTCGGCCGCGGCACCACCCCGCCCATCGCCTCGACCAAATCCCTTACCGGGCACTGCCTTGGCGGCGCGGGCGTGTGGGAGGCGATCTATTCCCTCATCATGATGAACGGTAACTTCATCGCAGCTTCGGCAAACGTCATCACCCCGGACCCCGCCCTCGACCCGGACGAGATCGTGACCACCCTGCGTGAGGGTGTCGCCCTTGACAGCGTCCTGTCCAACTCCTTCGGCTTTGGCGGCACCAACGCAACCCTCGTCATGTCGAAGTACCAAGGGTAACGCAGCATGGCAGACCTCATGAAGGGTAAGCGCGGGCTTGTCATGGGCGTGGCGAACGAACGCTCCATCGCCTGGGGCATCGCCGCGGCCCTGGCGGCCGAAGGGGCGGACCTCGCCTTTTCCTATCAGGGTGACGCTTTCGGCAAGCGGGTTGAGCCCCTGGCCGCTAGCGTCGGCTCCGACTTTCTGGTCGATGTCGATGTGACGAATGATGAAAGCCTGGACGCCTGCTTTGCCGCCCTAAAGGCGCGCTGGGGGACGATGGATTTCCTGATCCATGCCATCGCCTTTTCCGACAAGACCGAACTGACCGGCCGCTTCATCAACACCAGCCGGGCCAATTTCCAGAACTCGCTGACGATCTCCTGCTACAGCTTCATTGACGTCGCCGCCCGCGCCTCGCAGATGATGCCCGACGGTGGGTCGCTGATCACGCTGACCTTCCAAGGCTCCAACGCCGTGGTGCCAAACTACAACGTGATGGGCGTGGCCAAGGCGGCACTGGAATCCGCCACCCGCTATCTGGCCAATGACCTTGGGCCGCAAGGCATCCGCGTGAACGCCATCTCGCCCGGCCCGATGAAGACCCTTGCGGGATCAGCCATCGGTGGCGCCCGCGCCACGTTCCGCCACACCGAAGAAAACGCCCCCTTGCGCGCCAACGCCACGCTTGAGGCGATCGGCGGCACGGCCGTCTGGCTTTGTTCCGCGGGCGGCGCCTGCACGACCGGTGAGGTGGTGCATGTCGATGGCGGCTACCACGTGCTGGGGATGCCGCAGGGCGAAAATCTCTAAGGGTCAGGGCGATGGACGCCGCGCAGCCTCCCCGCCATCTGCTGCGCCGCTTCTTCGCCTATGCGATTGACGTCGCCCTTGCCTGGCTGATCGCGTTTCTGGGCATGGCGCTGGTGCTGGATGACCCCATCCTCGGCAAACTTGACCGTGAGACCCAGTTTTACAGCCTTGGGGCGGGGCTTCAGTCCGGCAGCTTTGCGCCCCGCCAGTCTATGTCTCCTCGCGCACCTGCGGCGATCCTGTCGACCTGCTGCCCGCGTTGCGGAATTATGTCGCCCCCGCAACAGTCACCAAGGCCGAGGCTTGCTTTGAACGCAAGAACGGCGTGCCTGTGGGCGGCTATGCCACGCTGACCCTGGCCGACACGCCCGAAGCCGGGGACCTCGCGGGCAAGGACATCAGGGTCCCCCTGACGCTTGAAACCGGGCACCGCTATGCGGATGCGTTGGCCTTTTTCGTTTTCCTTGGCGGCAGCATCCTTTGCCTCAGGCTTTTCGGAACCACGCCGGGCAAAAGGATCATGGGGTTGCGGGTTATCGGGGCGGCCCCGATCCCGGCTTTGCGCCGCGAACTTGTCCGCAGCCTGCCGCATCTGTTGACCGTGCCGACCTTTCTGGTCATCAACCTCATCCTGCGGCCCATGCCTGCGGTGCCGCCCATCGCCCAAGCCATTGCGATCAGCCTGGAACTTCTGTCCATCGCCGCCGTGCTTGCCTTCTGGGTCTATCCGGCCCTGCGCTGGCGGGGGGCCTTCTTCCATGATCGCCTGTTGGGGCTTTCCGTCGTGCGGGCGCACGATCTGCCCGCCGATCCGCCGCCCACCGCCTGACTGCGCTTACAGCACCAGCCCGACCTGCCCCGTTGCCCGATATCCCTGGCCGGCGCTACCCGTCAGCGCCAGCATCTGTGCGGCCAATTCGGCGTCGGAACTGCGGCGGAAGATGCCGTCGCGGGACAGCCTGACGCCATCCAGCGCGGGCATGCTGGCGGCATAGGCCCCGCCTTCGGAATAAACGGCCCGACACTCCGCCTCAGGCAGGGCAAATTGCCCGGTCAGAAGCGCGGGGCCACCCGAGACGGCAGCTTCGGCGCTGGCAAAGACCTCGAAATGCAGATGCGGCCAGCGGCCCGGATAGCAGCCGGGAAAAACAGTGGTCAGCCGCAGCCGCCCCTCGGCATCGCTGATCGCCACGCCGCGCAGATAGTTGCGGTCGGGGGCGCCGTAGATCGAATAGACCCCCGCCGCATCGCATTGCCACAGATAGACCGCATGGCCCGAAAGGGGCGCGCAGGCGCGGCCCACGTCAACCAGCGTGATCTCCACCTCCAAGGGCACGCCCTCGGCCACCGGGGTCAGCCCGCCGATGCTGGGGCGGATGTCGTCGCGGATCACGCCCGCCTCGGTCAGGATGTTGACGGTCTGTCCGACGCGCATGTTGCTGCCATCGGCCGGAAACGGCC
>JAAUPC010000095.1 GCA_012036325.1 Paracoccaceae bacterium | reverse complement strand
GGAAGAAATCGGATCGGAGCCTTTGAAGGCTCCGGACCGGATTTCGAAATTCCGGTGCCCGACCTTAGCCGTGGGTCGGCACCTTGCCCGACGGCGCGCGGTAAGGGCGGGTCACATCATCCAGCCGGACCTCGACCGCCTCAACCTCCAGCGCGATGGCGCCATCACCCGCCAGCGTCAGGGTCAACCTGCCCGAGCCTTCCGGCCCCGGCGCAAAGTCGAGCCCAAGAAGGGAGAGGACAAGGTCTTTGTCAGCCCGATCAAAGCCGTAGCTTTTGACCGACAGCACATCTTCGACCACCAGCACCGAGCGCACGCGTTCGTAAGCGCGGCCGACAGCTTCGGCCTGGGAGCGGTCTTCCCAGCGGAAGCGGTTCAGCATCAGGGCAAAGCGGCGGCGCTTGGGGTCGTGGCTGATCTCGGTCACCGGCAGGACGGCATCCTGCACGAGGGTCGAAATCACCGTCAGGTCTTCGGCATCCTGCGCGACAAGGCGCAATGGGGCCTCGCCGCCGTCCTGAAATTTTGCGTCCGAAGACTGAGCATCGGTCATGCGCGGATACGCTCAATCTGCGCGCCACAAGCGCGGAGCTTTTCTTCGACCCGCTCATAGCCGCGATCAAGGTGGTAGACGCGGCTGACGACGGTTTCGCCTTCTGCGGCAAGGCCCGCAAGGATCAGGCTGACCGATGCGCGCAGGTCGGTGGCCATCACCGGCGCACCTTTCAGCTTTTCAACGCCGGTCACGGTGGCCGTGCCGCCATGCACATCGATCTTCGCCCCCATCCGCATCAGCTCAGGCGCGTGCATGAAGCGGTTTTCGAAAATCTTCTCTTCCAGAACGCTGGTCCCTTCGGCTGTGCACAAAAGCGCCATCATCTGCGCCTGCAGGTCGGTCGGGAAGCCGGGGAAAGGTTCGGTCGTCACGTCCACCGCGCGGACGCGGCCGTTCTTGCGTGACACTTTCAGGCCCCGGTTGGTTTGGGTGACAGACACACCCGCAGCCTCAAGCCGCTCGGCGAAAGCGCCCACAAGTTCCAGTGTGCCGCCTAGGCATTCCACCTCACCCCCACAGATCGCGGGGACAAGCATGTAGGTCCCAAGCTCGATCCGGTCGGTGACCACGGGGTGCGTCGCCCCGCCCAGACGGTCCACCCCGTCGATGGTCAGGGTGCTCGTGCCCTCACCTTCAATCTGCGCGCCCATGCGGCGCAGGCAGCGGGCGAGGTCGACAATCTCTGGCTCACGCGCGGCGTTTTTCAGGACGGTGGTGCCTTTGGCCAATGTGGCCGCCATCAGCGCGTTCTCTGTCGCCCCGACCGAGACGAAGGGAAATTCGAACACCGCGCCTTTGAGGCGGCCCCCGGCGGCCTTGGCGTGGACATAGCCGTCACGCAAGTCAAGGGTCGCGCCCATCGCCTCAAGCGCCTTGAGGTGCAGGTCAACTGGCCGCGCGCCGATGGCGCAGCCGCCCGGCAAGGACACGACCGCATGGCCATAGCGCGCCAGCATCGGACCCAGGACCAGGATCGAGGCGCGCATCTTGCGGACGATGTCATAGTCGGCCTTGAAATTGCTGATCGAGTGGCTGGACATCGCCAGCACCAGACCATCCTGCAGGCTGGCCACCTCAGCCCCCAAGGACTGCAGCAGTTGCGTCATCGTGGCGATATCCGAAAGGCGCGGCGCATTGGTCAGCGTCAGCGGCTCATCGGAAAGCAGTGTCGCGGGCATCAGCGTCAGGCAGGCGTTCTTGGCCCCCGCAATCGGGATCACCCCCGACAAAGCCCCATTGCCGCGCACCAGAATCGAATCCATCTGCCCTAGTCCTTACCTTCGGTTTCGCCGGGCGCATCTGCGGCGCCTCTGGCCTTTGCCTGTGCCTTCCGGCGCGCCATATTGGCCTTCAAGGCCGCCTTCCTGCGATCCTCGCGGGTGGGCGGCTTTACCGACGTCCGGCCGGGTTCGCCGTGGCTTTGGCCATCGCTGTGGTCGGTGGGGCTGCGCATGCCCCGTGCTTCTAGCGCAAGGCTGGCGACGGGTCCAGAGAGGGGCCGGGAGAGGGGTCGAATTCCTGCCGAAACCCCCTTGCGCGCCCTTTCGATTGCGTCTATCCACCCCGCCACCACCGGCGCTGCAGTAGCTCAGTGGTAGAGCACTCCCTTGGTAAGGGAGAGGTCGAGAGTTCAATCCTCTCTTGCAGCACCATTTTTCTCCCTTTCAGGTCAAGAAGATAGGCGCTATCAAGGGCTTAGATTGACTTCGGTGCTACACCTGAGTGCTACACCGTGGCTCTACAGATGGCGCTCCCTACAAACATCCCCGCACCGGGGTCTATTACTTCCGCCAGCGAGTCCCGACGGACCTGCGCCGCCTCTTGGGCGACAAGATTGTCAGCCGCTCCTTTCGGACGAAAGACAAGGAACAGGCCAAGTTGCGCAACGCGGTCGAAGTCCAGAAGCAGGCGATGATCTGGGAACGGCATCGCAAGCAGCCCGAGCCCCTACCCCACGCCCAGATCGTTGCCCTATCGGGTTTCCTCTCCAGGGACTTGATGGCGACCCTTGAATTGGAACCCGGAGAGGCATCCATGGGGCAGGCGGCGCTGAAGCTGCTTGATCGGGTCGCCGACGCTTCGGACGGTTTGGCAAAGTGGTAGGGCCCGGAGGCCGACCGGCTATTGTTGGAACATGGCATCGTGACGGACGACGCGAGCCGCACCCGACTCTTGACCGAACTGGACCGCGCCCTTCGGCAGGCCGCCGAACAACAGTTGCAGCGCGCAGAGGCGGACTACACGCCTGACCCCAAGGGGAACCGCTTCCCTGACCTCTCAATCGCCCCGAAAGCTGCCCCCGAAGGCAGCACCATCCGGGGTCTGTTCAAGCTGTGGGAACGGGACCATCTGGCCAATGGCAAGTCGGCACGAACGGTCGGCGACTTCCGCCACAAGGTTGAAGCCCTGATCGAGTGTCTGGGCCACGAAGACCCGAAAGCGGATGCGGCGGTCTTCCATCAAGGTGGCGATCTGGGAGACGCGACGGGACAGTCGGTCCAGCTTCGAGACCAAGAGCGTAGCCCCCAGCTTGCGGCAAAGGTCCAAGGCCTTGGCGAGTTCCGGGCGGTCGCTGTTCTTGCCAGACTGAACCTCGGTGAACTCGGCCACGACCTCGAAGGGCGTCTCCGCGTAGTGGGTCAGGAAGATATTAATATCGCGGGTCTGGGCGTCGAGGCCATGCTGGCAGAACGGCAGGAGACAGCTATGGCGATGTGAGCATCGTGGCGATGGCGCGGGTAATCGACAAGCTACCGGACTATGAATTTGAGCCTGCGCCTACGAAGATTGTTGACGGATGACCACTTTAGTTCCAGGCCCAAAAGCCTGTTTTCTACGATCGTGTAAATCTTTCGTGCAGCAAGCAGCTTGGACCCAAAATATACGCGATCGTTGACATTCTGCGAGTGTAGAGGCATCTTCCTCGAAAATTTCAACGATCGCAGAAATCATGTCACAGCCATACACAATAGAAACGCCTCTCGATCTTGGATCCGCGCTCCGCGCACGCAGGAAGGCGCTTGGGCTGCGGCAGTCTGATGTTGCCCTTCAGAGTGGCGTAACCTTGGCCACAGTCAGCGCGATCGAGAACGGCAAGGAGACAGCCCGAATAGGTTTGGTCCTGCAGATTTGTCGCGACCTTGGTTTGCAACTTCAGGCGAAGGGCTGATCGTGGCCGCTTTGGAGCTCGATGTGTTCTTCGAGGGCATGGGGACCCCCGCTGGTCGGCTGGTCCGGTCAGATGATGGCGCCACCTCGTTCAGTTACCTGACCGACGACCTTCCACATCCGCTGTCGCTCTCGATGCCGGTGCGCACTGAGCCATTCAGCGACAGCCTTACGCGTAGCTTCTTTTCGAACCTCCTGTTCGAAAACGCACAACGCGAGCAGGTCATGCAACGACATGGCATCGACTTTTCGGATGTCGTCGGTCTCTTGGCGCATCTCGGCGCTGACTGTCCTGGAACGATCTCCTGCGTGCCCGTCGGGAGCGGGCCGGCCAAGATGCCGGGTGACCTTGAGGCGGACTATATGCCGCTGACGCAGGAGGACCTTCTCCGCGTGATGGCATCGCTGCGCGACTTCCGGCGCGTGCCAGACGACACCAATGATCCATCACCCTTGGCCGGCGTCCAAGGAAAGATAGCCCTTGCGCGGCGGCCGGACGGCAGCTTTGCCCTGCCACGTCCGGGACTGAACGTCCCGACCACGCATATTCTGAAAGTGCCGCGAGCCGCAGAGATGACGACCGTCAACCAGGAACACTTGCTGATGGGGATCATGGCAGAAGTTCAAAGGCACCCTGTCGCTCAGACAGAGATCATCGGTGAAGGCGACCTCCGTGGTTTGCTTGTCGAACGGTTTGACCGGATCGTCGAAGGGAACACAGTGCGACGACTGCACCAGGAAGACTTCGCACAGGCGTTGGGTCTGGGCCCGCAGATGAAGTATCAGCGGAATGGCACTGCAGAACGCTGCTTCAACGCCGATGCGATCCGGAAGGTGCTGGATCAGACGGCCGCTCCCGGTCGTTCACGACAGGCGTTCCTCGAGATCACCTTGGCGAACCTGCTTCTGGGCAATACTGACAACCACGCTAAGAACCACGCGTTGCTATACCGAGGCCAACGCCCTGATCTCGCTCCAGTCTATGATGTTGCCCCTGTCGTGATCGACGACCAGGTGCTGCACCAGCTATCCTTTGACATCGGCACCGCGACAATGACCGACGAGGTTACGTCCAAGGACATGCACACCTTCATCCTTGCATTGGGGTTTCCGCGTATCACCACTGCGCTCATCGAGCGTCTGAGAACGATCGTCCGCCATATCGTCGGCAAGATCCCGGACATGAACGGCCCGGAAAGAAAGCAACTCGGCGACGCCATCGCCGAACAGGCGAAGTGGATCGCTCCGGCGGTCGGGGAAGAGATAAACATTACCGAACGGGATTTGATCTTTGTGAACCGGCCGTGACGAATAGCCTACAGTGCGACGCTGGCTGCGGCCGCTCTCCAGCCGTCAGACCGGCCCCGTGAGGCAGATCAGGATGTTTTCCAACTGACCAGCCTCCTAGATGGTAATTCGCACGAGGTCCGCATGCGCGAAGTCCCTCATCGTCTTCAGGCCGGTATGCCGTCTGAACCGCCCCGAGTTTACCGGAGGGTATTTTGTTTAATGACTATGCGACCATATCGAGTGTGTTCAGGTTTGCATAGAACGCCTTCTCTGCTTCTGCGGGTGGGATGTATCCGATGGGGCCGAGAAGGCGGCGGTTGTTATACCAATTGACCCATTTCAGCGTCTCCCATTCGACTGCGCGCATCGAGCTCCGCGGGCCGATCTGGTTGATGACCTCGGTTTTGAACAGGCCGATGACGCATTCGGCCAGGGCATTATCGTAGGCATCGCCGACCGTTCCGACCGAAAGATCGATCTCCGCCTGGACCAGGCTTGCCTCGCAGGGTGCTGGTGGTGGTCACGGTCCGCACCATCCTGACCATCAGCATGACCCGCGGGTCGGTCGCAACTGGATGGCCGCGCGCGACGGTGCCAAGACAACGGGCAAGCTGACCCCGGCATCCCGTTCCGGTGCAGGTTAGCCATTGACTTCGGCGACCCGGCTTCCTCCAATCAGGGCAGGACGTGACCCTTATGCGGTCAGCGTCCCAATGATATGGACAGGGAGATGGACAATGCTTCTGAAGCATGGATTTGGCCGTGCGGCGGTCTTTGCCGCGTTGCTGGCCGGCACTGCACCCTTGGCGCTTCTGGCGGAAACGCCGGCGGATACGCTGGTCATCGCCGATGCGATCGACGACATCGTCTCGATCGACCCGCACGAAGCCTTTGAGTTTTCGGGCACCGACCTGAACAACAACACCTACGATTCGCTGGTCGAGCTTGATCCGACCAAGCCGGGTGAGCTGGTGCCGGGTCTGGCCGAAAGCTGGGCCGTGGCCGATGACGGGATGACCTACACCTTCAAGGTCAAATCCGGCATCACCTTCTCCAGCGGCAACCCGCTGACCGCAGAAGATGCGGCAGGGTCCTTGCGTCGGGTGGTCAAGCTGAACAAGACCCCAGCCTTCATCCTGACCCAGTTCGGCCTGACGCCGGAAAACGTGGATCAGATGATCACCTTCGACGGGGACACCGTCACCATCAAGACCGACAAGCAATATGCGCCGTCCTTTGTCTACAACTGCCTGACGGCGGGTGTGGCCAGCATCGTCGACATGAAGACCGTCATGGCGAACGAAGTTGACGGCGACATGGGCAATGCCTGGCTGAAGCAGAACAGCGCCGGAACCGGGGCCTATGTGCTGCGGTCGTTCAAGCCGAACGAGGGCTATGTGCTTGAGGCCCGCGCGGGCCATTGGCGTGGCGATGCGACGATCAAGAACGTCTTCATGCAGCATGTGCCGGAAGGCGCTACCTAGCGTCTTTTGCTGGAAAAGGGTGACATCGACATCGGTCGCGAAATGACCCCGACCGATATCGCGGGCGTGTCCGGCAATGCCGACATCAAGGTGCAGAACGATGTCGGTGGCCAAGTCTACTACCTGGCGCTGAACCAGAAGAAGGCCGAGCTTGCGAACCCCAAGGTCCAGGAAGCCATGCGCTGGGCGGTAGATTACGCGGGCATGACCGACAGCATCCTGAAAGGGCAATGGGTCGTCCACCAGGCGTTCCTGCCGCAGGGGTTCCTCGGCGCGCTGACAGAAACGCCCTACAGCCTGGACCTTGAGAAAGCGAAGGCGCTGATGGCGGAATCAGGCGTGAGCCTGCCCTTGGAGGTGAAGTTCACCGTCCGCAACAACCAGGAACGGCTGGATATCGCCACCTCGCTGCAGAACACCTTCGCGCAGGTCGGCATCAACCTGGTGCTGGACGTGGGCGATGGCGCGCAAGGCTTGGAGGTCTATCGCGGCCGGATGCACGAGATGACGCTGCAGACCTGGGGGCCGGATTATCCCGACCCGCACACCAACGCCTCGACCTTCGCGCAGAACCCCGACAACAGCGATGAGGCCGGGAACACCGGCTATCTTGCCTGGCGCACTGCATGGGAGCCGGGCGAGTTGCACGCGATGACCGACGCTGCGGTGGTCGAGAAGGACACCGAAAAGCGCAAGGCCATGTATGAAGAGATCCAGCGCAAGCACCGCGACGGGTCGGCCTTCGTGATGATGTTCCAGCAGGCCCGGCAAGACGCGATGCGCGCCAATGTGACGGGCTTCTATGCCGGTGGGGCGACCGACTCGGCGTCCTACTGGACCGTCACCAAGTAAGCGACCGGGCCGCCGCCTTTCGGGCTGGCGGCCCCGTGCCCCATGACAGCCCGTCCCGCTCCGCGACCGCGCAGCCGCCTCCTTCCCGTTCTGGGGCAGGTCGCCCTTGGTATCGGCACCCTGGCGATTACGCTTCTGGGGCTCCTCTTCATCACTTTCATCATTGCCCGCGTCGTCCCGACCGACCCGGTTCTGTCAATCGTCGGCGAACGCGCGACCGAGGCGCAGATGGAGGCGATCCGCGTCAAGCTGGGGCTCGACCTGCCGCTTTGGCAGCAATTCCTGATCTATGTCCGCGATGCGGTGCAGGGTGACCTTGGCACCTCGATCCGCACCGGGCTGAGCGTCACCTCGGAAATCGCGCGCTATTTCCCGGCGACGCTGGAGCTGGCGACCTCGGGCACGATTTTCGGCACGCTGGTGGGCGTGCCCGCAGGTGTCCTGGCCGCAACCCGGCCCGGCAGCATCGCTGACCAGATCGTCCGGGTGGTGGGGCTGATGGGCTATTCGATGCCGGTCTTCTGGCTGGGGCTGATCGGCCTTCTGGTGTTTTATGGCAAGCTGGACTGGGTCGCGGGTCCCGGCCGCCTGGACCCGACCTATGACATGATGATGCAGTTCACCCTGACGAGCTACACCGGCATGATCCTGATCGACGCCGCCCTGAACGGTGCCTGGGACGTTTTTGCCAATGCCGTCAGCCATATCATCCTGCCTGCGGGCCTTCTGGGCTATGTCTCGATGGCCTATATCAGCCGGATGACCCGCAGCTTCATGATGAACGAGCTGGGACAGGAATACATCACCACCGCCCGGGTCAAGGGCATGCCGGAATGGCGGGTGATCTGGGTACATGCGATGAAGAACGTGGCGGTGCCGCTGATCACGGTGATCGCGCTTTCCTACGCGTACCTTCTGGAAGGGTCGGTCCTGACCGAGACGATCTTTGCCTGGCCGGGGCTTGGCAGCTACATCACCGATGCGCTTTTTGCCAATGACATGCCGGCGGTGCTGGGGGGCACGGTGGTGGTCGGGGTGGTGTTCGTCACGCTGAACATGGCGTCCGACATCCTTTACCGACTGGTTGATCCAAGGGCGCGGGCATGACGGCATTGCGCACATGGCTCAGCGATCCGAACCCCACCTCGCGCCGTCAGGCCCGGTTGGGGCAGGCCTGGCTTGCCTGGCAGCGGATCAAGCGCAACCATCTGGCGCTGGCGGGGCTGGTGATCGTGGGCATCCTCCTGCTCGTCGCGATCCTGGCGCCCTGGATTGCCCCGCATGACCCGATCACGCAGCACCTGTCGCGCCGCCTGTTGCCGCCTGGCACACCCGGCAACCTTCTCGGCACCGATGATTTCGGCCGCGATATCCTGTCCCGCATCATCTTTGGCGCGCGGATCACGCTTTACATCATCGCGCTGGTGGCGGTGACCGCCCCTGTCCTTGGCCTCTTGATCGGCACGGTGGCGGGCTATTTCGGCGGCTGGATCGACGCCACCTTGATGAGACTGACCGACATTTTTCTGGCCTTCCCGCGTCTGATCCTTGCCCTGGCGCTGGTCGCGGTGCTTGGCCCGGGGATCGAGAATGCTGTCCTTGCCATCGCGCTGACCGCCTGGCCGCCCTATGCCCGTGTCGCGCGGGCTGAGACGCTGACGGTCCGATCCTCGGACTACATCGCCGCGATCCGTCTGCAGGGGGCCTCTGCCCCCCGGATCATCGCCGGGCATGTGGTGCCGATGTGCCTGCCCTCGGTCATCATTCGGGTGACGCTGGACATGGCGGGCGTGATTTTGATTGCGGCAGGCCTTGGGTTTCTGGGTCTTGGTGTCCTGCCGCCCGCGCCGGAATGGGGGCTGATGATCTCGACCGGGCGGAAGTATCTGTTCGAACAGTGGTGGGTCGCAACCATGCCGGGCCTTGCGATTTTCATCGTCTCGCTTGGCTTCAACCTTCTGGGTGACGGGTTGCGCGATGTCCTTGACCCGAGGAGCGCCAGCCGATGAACCTGCTGGACGTAAAGAACCTGCGCGTGACCTTCGACACTGAAACCGGCCCGGTGCAGGCCGTGCGGGGGGTGTCTTTTTCGCTGGGCCATGAACGGCTTGGGATCGTTGGCGAAAGCGGGTCGGGCAAGACGATGACTGGCCGGGCCGTGCTGCGCCTGATCCGCCCGCCGGGGCGGGTGGAGGCCGAAGCGATGACGTTTGACGGGCAAGACCTCTTGCGCGCGGATGAACGCCAGATGCGCGCCCTGCGCGGCAAGCGCATCGGCATGGTGATGCAGGACCCGAAATACAGCCTGAACCCGGTGATGACCGTGGGGCGTCAGCTGACCGAAGGCCTGCGCCTGCGCGACAGGCTGGGCCGGGCGGATGCCACCGCCAAGGCCATCGACGCGCTGGAGGCGGTGCAGATCCGTGACCCCGCGCGCGTGATGGACGCCTACCCGCATGAGCTTTCGGGCGGGATGGGCCAGCGCGTGATGATCGCGATGATGCTGATCCCGGAACCCGACCTTCTGATCGCCGATGAGCCGACCAGCGCCCTGGACGTGACGGTGCAGGCTGAGGTGCTGTCGATCCTGGACGGGCTGGTGCGCGACCGGGGCATGGGGCTGATCTTCATCAGCCACGACCTGCGGCTGGTGGCGCGGTTCTGTGACCGCGTGCTGGTCATGCACAAGGGCCTTGTGGTCGAAGAACTGGCCGCGGCCAACCTCTTGCAGGCGCAGCATCCCTATACCCGGGGCCTTTTGAACTGCCTGCCGCGGATCGGCGGCCCGCGTGGCCCCCGTGCCGGGCCTGGACCGCCAGCGGCGCATTGGCCGCGATCAACGCGCTGCATGAGCAATTGCCCGTCACTGCGCAGGCCGTGCGCAATGGCCTGGCTTTTCGTTGAGCTGCCGGGGCGTTTTCAAATCGTGCCGGGGCAGCCGGCCTTGGTGCTGGATGTGGCGCACAACCCGCATTCGGTGGCCGCGCTCGCGGCCAATTTGGATGCCATGGGCTTTTACCCCACCACGCATGCCGTGTTCGGCGCGATGGGCGATAAAGACCTCACGCCCATGCTCTTAAAACTCGCGCCCATCATCGACCGCTGGTATTTCACCGATCTGCCCACCGCCGTGCTGCAAGTGGCGCTCAGTTGCAAAGCCGCTGGCAACAGCTCAACACGCGGCAAGATGCGAAGAGCGATGTTTACACCTCGCCACAAGCTGCCCTTGATGCGGCAGTCGCAGCCTCGAATGCAGCCGATAGAATCGTGGTGTTGGGCTCGTTTTACACCGTGGGCGGCGTGCTCGCCAACGGCACACCGCGCCTTGCAGCCCCGCATCTTTCCTCACCCTAATTCCCCACTGATCGTTTGACATGGCTTGGTTTACATTCGGCAAAAAAATGATTCGGGCTCAACCTCCACATTGGCTGATGCGCCAGTGGAATCGGTAGAGAGCCTGCGCAGCCGCGCCAAGCGCCGCTTGATTGGCTCGCTGGTATTGG
>JAAUPC010000094.1 GCA_012036325.1 Paracoccaceae bacterium | reverse complement strand
GCTTCTTCGGCCGTGATGCGGTGTCGCTGCTCTTCATCCTGCCGATTGCGCTGCCTGGCGTGATCACCGGCATCGCGCTGCGCAGCGGTTACCACATGCTCGAGATTCCGTTCTCGTTCTGGACCATCGTGATCGGCCACGCCACCTTCTGCGTGGTGGTGGTCTTCAACAACGCGGTGCGCGGCTGGCGGGTGGCAATGGCCCCAAGCGAGGCCGTCGCTGCAAGGATGACGCCGCCTCCGATCAGGGCAAGCGTTTTTCGACGGGACACAGTCATGGCAACCTCCATTTGATCCGATATCGTACTATGTATTACGATATCGCACCAAATGCAATCCCTGATCACCATTGCGTCCCGCGCCCTGAATTGGTAACCAAAGATGACCAATCCGCGAGGGAAGCCATGCCCGTCATCACCTGCATCGAGGATCTGAAGCGTCTGCACCAAAAGCGCACGCCGAAGATGTTCTGGGATTACTGCGAAAGCGGCAGCTATACCGAGCAGACCTTCCGCGAAAACACCTCGGACTTCGCCAAGCTGCGCTTCCGCCAGCGCGTGGCGCGCGATCTGACCGGGCGGGTCCTCTCTGGCACCATGGCCGGGCAGAAGGTGACAATGCCCGTGGCCCTTGCGCCGGTCGGCAGCACTGGCATGCAGCACCCGGATGGCGAGATTCACGCCGCCCGCGCCGCTGCCAAGTTCGGCGTGCCCTTCACCCTGTCCACCATGAGCATCTGCTCCATCGAAGACGTCGCAGCCCACAGCCCCGACCCGTTCTGGTTCCAGCTTTACGTGATGAAGGACGAAGACTTCGTCGACGCCATCATCGAACGCGCCCGCGCGGCGAAGTGTTCGGCGCTGGTCCTGACGCTTGACCTGCAGATCCTGGGCCAGCGCCACAAGGACCTGAAGAACGGCCTTACCAGCCCGCCAAAACCCACGATCCCGAACCTGATCAACATCGCCACCAAACCCCGCTGGGCGCTGAACATGGCCCGCACCCCGCGCCGCCAGTTCCGCAACATCGTGGGCCATGTGAAGGGCGTCCAGAAACTCTCGGACCTCACCGCCTGGGCGAATGAACAGTTCGACCCGATGCTCGACTGGGGCAAGGTCGCCCGCATCCGCGACCAGTGGAAGGGCACGTTCATCCTGAAGGGCGTCCTGGACGCCGATGACGCCCGCATGGCCGCCGATGCCGGGGCCGATGCGGTGATCGTGTCCAACCACGGCGGACGTCAGCTTGACGGGGCGCTGTCGTCGATCCGGATGCTGCCCTTGGTCGTGAAAGCCATCGGCGACCGGACCGAGGTCTGGCTGGACAGCGGCATCCGCTCGGGCCAGGACGTGCTGAAGGCCCTCAGCCTTGGCGCGAAAGGCACGATGATCGGCCGCGCCTACATCCACGGGCTGGGGGCCATGGGCGAAGCGGGCGTGACCAAGGCGCTGGAGGTGATCCACAAGGAAATGGACATCACCATGGCCCTTTGTGGCGAACGTGAGGTCAGCGCCATGGGCCGCCATAACCTGCTGGTGCCCGAGGATTTTGAGGGCCGCTGGGTCTAAGTCGTCACCCGCCTGCAACGTCGTCACGCCGCGTTGGCCGCCCGCGAGGAGAGGCCGAAGGGCTACGGCACGGTCGCCGCTTGCCATTTGATCAAATTCTGACGCATAAACGGGCAGCACCACGGAATGACGCCCATGCCTGACGCCCTTATCGCCGGTATCCGACCGGACCGCCTAGCCGCCTTCGCCGCGCGTGAGGCTGCGGTTTATGCCCGGTCGCGCCCGAAAGCCGCCAAGGCCATGGCCAATGACGCAGGCCACTTCCTGAACAAGGTGCCGATGCACTGGATGACCGACTGGCCGATGCCGCATCTGCCCTTGGTCGCCAGCGCCAAGGGGGCCAGCCTCACCGATATCGACGGCGTCACGCTGGATGACTTCTGCCTTGGCGACACCGGCAGCATGTTCGGCCATTCGCCGCCGCCGGTGGCCAAGGCCATCCGCGCGCAGGCCCGCCATGGGCTGACCTACATGCTGCCGACCGAGATGGCGCTGAAAGCCGGGCGCCTTTTGACCGACCGCTTCGGCCCCTTCCAGTGGCAGATCGCCACCACCGCCACCGATGCCAACCGCTTTGCCCTGCGCGTCGCCCGCGCGATTACCGGGCGGCCACGCGTTCTCGTCTTCAACGGCTGCTACCACGGCACGGTGGACGACACTTTCGTCAGCCTGGAAAAGGGCAAGACCGTCAACTCCCCCGGCCTTCTGGGCCAGGTGAACGACCTGACCAAAACCGCCGTCGCCTGCGAATTCAACGACCTCGCCGGGGTTGAGGCCGCGCTCGCCAAAGGCGACGTCGCCGCGATCCTCACCGAGCCGGTGATGACCAACTCCTGCATGGTCCTGCCGCAATCCGGGTTCCACGACGGCCTGCGCCAGCTGTCCCGCAAATACGGCGCGCTGCTCATCATGGATGAGACGCATACGATATCCTCCGGCCTTGGCGGCTATACCCGCGTCCATTCGCTCCGGCCCGACATCTTCGTCGTCGGCAAATGCGTGGCAGGCGGCATGCCCACCGCCGTCTGGGGCCTGACCGCAGAGACCGCGCAGCGGTATGAGGCGGCGAACGCCAACCGCCCCTCGGGCCGCTCTGGCATGGGCACCACCCTTTCCGCCAACCCGATGCAATTCGCCTGCCTGGTTGCCACACTGGGCGAAGTGATGACCCCCGCCAACTACGCCAATATGGAGAAGCTGGCCGAACGCCTGTCGCACGGCCTAGCCCGTGTCATCGACCGGCACGCAGCCCCCTGGCACGTGGTCCGCGTCGGCGCGCGGGTGGAATTCATCTGCGCCCCCGGCCCCCTGCAGAACGGGTCCGAGGCCGCCCACGCCCACCAGCCCGCTGTGGAAGCCGCGCTCCACACCGGCCTTCTCAACCGTGGCACCCTGATCGCGCCCTTTCACAACATGATGCTGGTCAGCCCGGCGACAAAAAGGGCTCAGGTTGACCGCCTGATCGCCAGCTTTGACGCCCTTCTGACCGACCTTTTCAAAGAAGCCTGACATGACCCAGACCAGCCCCTCCGGTTCCACCGCAGCCGAGGCCGAAGCCTTCCTCGCCGCCCATCCGGAAATTGAGGCGTTTGACATTATCCTGCATGATGCAAATGGCATCGGCCGGGGAAAGATCATCCGGCGGCATGAGCTTTTGTCCTTTTTCAACAACGGCCGCCATCTGCCGATCTCGATCCTCGGCCTTGATATCTGTGGTGAGGATGTGCATGCGACGGGCCTGATCTGGGACCAAGGCGACGGCGATCTGCGCGCCTGGCCCATTCCCGGCACGCTGAGGGCGCTCCACAACACCCAGCCGCCGCGTGGCGAAGTCTTCATGTCGATGTACATGCTGGACGGCGCGCCAATGTCGTCCGACCCGCGCCACGCGCTGCAACGGCAGGTGGACGCGCTGGCAAAGGAGGGCCTCCACCCCTCGGGCGCGTTCGAGCTGGAGTTCTTCCTTCTTGACCCCGAACGCGGCCCCGACGGCAAGATGCAGCCCGCCCGCGACGTGCTTGACCGCCGCAAATCCAGCAAGACCGAGGTTTACTCCGTCGATCACCTGCACGGGATGCTGCCCCTTTTCAGTGACATCTACGCCGGGGCGGAAAAGGCCGGGATCAAGGCCGAAACGCTCATCAGCGAATATGCCCCCGGCCAGTACGAACTGACGCTGCACTACCGCACCGATGTGATGCAAGCCGCCGATGACCTGATGCGCCTGAAGCGGATTGTACGGGCCCAGGCCCGCGCGCATGGCGTGGTGGC
Source organism: Paracoccaceae bacterium (assembly GCA_012036325.1). Classification (GTDB taxonomy): domain Bacteria; phylum Pseudomonadota; class Alphaproteobacteria; order Rhodobacterales; family Rhodobacteraceae; genus Tabrizicola. The sequence continues at coordinate 7,036 of JAAUPC010000094.1, read as the reverse complement.
CTGCTTCATGGCCAAGCCGAATGAAAACTACGCCGGATCGGGCATGCATTTCCACGTCTCGATGCTGGACGGCGCGGGCAAGAACGTCTTTGTCGAGGCTAAGGAAGGCCAGTGGAACCCGCTGATCCTGCACGCCCTGGGCGGGTTGAAAGCAACGATGGCGGAGTCCATGCTGGTCTTTGCCCCCCATGCCAACAGCTGGCGTCGCTTCGCCAGCCAGTCCTACGCGCCGGTGTCCCCCACCTGGGGCGTCAACAACCGCTCGGTCGCCTTGCGCATCCCGGCGGGCGACATCAAGGCCCGCAGGATCGAACATCGCCCGGCGGGGGTGGATGCGAACCCCTACCTTGTGGCGGCAACCGTGTTGGCGGGCATCCGCCACGGGCTGCAGCACAAGATCGACCCCGGACCGGAAACCACCGGCAACGGCTATGAAGACGACAGCTCCAACACAATCCCGACTGACTGGAAACAGGCGATCACGGCGGCGAAAGCCTCCACCTTCCTGATGGGCGCGCTGGGGGATGACATGCACCGCACCTTCACCGCCATCAAATCCGCGGAATATGCCCGCGTCATGCGCACGGTCAGCGAAGTGGACTTCGACCTTTACCTGCACACCGTCTGACGCCCGGCGCCGATTTCTTTGAAGAAATGGTCCGGATCCTTCAAAGGATCCGGCTCACCGCGCCCAGCGGCAGGCCTCGGCACAGACCGGCGCGCCTCGCGCAATCGCCGCTGCAATGATCCCCGGCACTCGCGCATCAAGGCCCACCGGCGGCAGGATGCGCCCCGTGAACCCCGCCTTGGCCAAGGCCGCCGGGATATCATCGCTGACATGCCCGCCTTCGGCCGCAAAGAACGGCAGGCAGGCCCCGGCAAAGCCCGTCAGCGTTTCCAGTTGCGGGTCCTGATCGATGAACCCCGCAGCCACCCGCGCCCCGGTTTCCGCCGCGACCCGCCCGGCGACATGCCGCGCGATGTCGGACGGGACCGTGGATTTGAACGACCCATGCGCCGCAAGGATCAGCTGATCCACTCCCGCCTCCCGCGCCAGGGCCACGCAAAGGTCATGCACGGCCACGTCGCAACCAAAGGGCTCCAGCACCGCCCAGCCAACCGCGCCCGCCTCGGCCAGCTTGGCCGGGATCTGCACGCGGGTGAACCAGCCTCCGGTCATGAACATGGGGAACACAACGCCCCCGGTCCGCCCTTCCACAGCGCGGGCAATCGCCCCGGGTTCCGCCAGTGTCGCCGCCCGCACCTCCCACCCGGGCAAAAGTGCTGCGACCTGCGCCGCCAACCCCGCCAGCGCTCGGGCGGCCGGTTCGGGGTCTGAGGGTTGGCCATGGGCCACGATCACTGCAGTTCTGCTCATCCGCCCAAAGTGATGCGGGCCCGCCCGGGGTCAAGCGATGATTGACAGGCCAGGGCCAGGCGCGCAGCCTTCCTGCCATGATCCATCCCAAGCGTGACAGCCTGATCGCCCTGATCGCCACCCTTCTGGCGCTGGCGGCCTTTGCCTGGGGTCTGCAGCGCTTGTCCCTTTACGGCCAGAACGACACCGCCGGGGGGGCCGCCGTCGCCATTGGTGGGCTTGTCGCTTTCTTCGGCCTCCTCATGATCCTCAACTTCCGCTGGGCCTTGACCCTGACCCGGCGGATGGAGCGGGGCCAGGGCGTCTTTGCCCGCTGGACCCTGCCCGCCGACACGGTCACCGCCTATGTCGCCCTTGAAGCCAAGCGCCGCTGGATTGACCGCAGCCGTTGGCGCCCACGTCCCGGCAAGGCGGCAAAGGTCCTCTTCTCGGACGACGCGGTCCTTGCAGGCGGGCGCTATCACGGGTTGCGGTCAAGGGGCCTGCAGGTCTTTACCCATGTCCAGCTTCGGCCCGGCAACCCGGACATGATCGAATTCCTGATCCGCGAGATCACCACCTCTTCCGCCCACAACTATGCCGCCGGAAAGTTTGAGCTGCGCATCCCCGTCCCCCCAGGCGCGAACGAGGAGGCCGAGAAAGTCATCGCCCATTTCATCAAGGTCAGCACCGATGTCCCGGCTGATACCCGCTTCTGGCGTCTGCGGCGCAAGATCGGGTTGGGCATCTTTCTGGTCAGCGCCCTTGCCGGGACTGTGGGCCTTCTCCTTGCCGAACAATCGGGCTGGCGGGGCGATGACACCACCGGCACGGTCGCACTGGTGCTGATGATCGTCGGACTGATCTTCGGCCTGATGGGCCTTCTTCTGACCCTGATCGCCGCAGTCGCGATCCGGCGGGCGGCTTAAGGCATCCGCCCGGCGATGTAGCGGGCGAAATCATAATTCGGCCGCTCAAGGTGGCTGAGCGGACCTGGCACGGAAAGCCCGGCGCAAAGGCCCTGATAGACCCGCTCCACGCAGCCCTTGTCCTCGACGTTGACGTCATCCAGAAGTGCCTTCAAGGCCCCGAAATGCGCATCCGCCGCCGGGTCCTGCGCCCAGTCCGCCGCCATCCCGCCGCCGAACAGCACCTGCACCTGCCCCGGGCCTTTCGGCGTCAGGCTGAGGTACCAGAAATACCCCGGCGTCAGGGTGATCAGAAGCGACGGGTAGATCGACAACAGCCAGGTGATCCGCCGCTGATCGCCGACCAGCCGGGTGTTGGACGGATGCGCCAGCGACAAGGGGATCGTGTCGTTCTTCATGATCCAGTGATAGTTGAACGCCTCCAACCCCTCGGGGCAGGTCATCTGCATCAGATCGACCGACCCGCCGATGGTGCCTTGGTGGCAGACCGGCAGGTGGTAGCTTTCCATGAAATTCTCGGCCAGGACCTTCCAGTTGGTATTCCAGGTGAACTCTTCCCGGAACGCCTCCACGTAAGCCCCCATGTCCAGATAGCCGACCAGCGCCTGCACCTCGGCCAGCGCTTCTTCCGGGGGCGGGGCGTCAGGGTTCAGCGTCACGAGGATCCAGCCCTGCCAATCCTCAACCCGGACCGCAGGCAGCTTGACGTCCTCCTTGCAGAAGCCTTCGTTCAGCGCCATCGCCGGGGCACCGCGAAGGCTGCCGTCAAGGTTGTAGGTCCAGGCGTGATAGGGGCAGACGATGGACCGCACATTACCCCGGCCTTCCAGAAGCGTGCTCATCCGGTGGCGGCAGACGTTCGACATGCCGCGCAACGCGCCATCCTTGTCGCGCAGGATGATGATCGGCTCCCCGGCGATCTGCATCGTCAGGTAATCGCCCGGGTTCGGCAGCGCATCAGCCCGGCCAGCGCAAAGCCAGTCCGTGGCGAAGATGTGCTTTTCCTCGGCTTCCGCAAACTCGGGCGAGGTATAGACCGATTTCGGCATCGCCCGCGCCCGGGTAAAGGGTTGGGCCACATTGGCGCGCAACTCGGCCAGGGCGGACAGGGCGGGTGCGGTCAGGGCAGGATCATGGCGGGTCATCGGCGCATCCTTCGACAGACGCCGTCATCTTGGGCCAAGATTGTTCGCATGCAAAGCAAAAAGCTTTACGGAAAATGCTGCTTGATCGTCGCCGCAAAGGCACTGGCCAGCGCCGGGTTCGCCTCTGGCCCATAGTGAATGCCATCAACCGGCGACACGGTGACCACCTGCCCCGCATCGAAGAAAGGCACGCCCGCCCGTGCCGCCGCCGCCGCCACTTCGGCCGCCAGCGCATGGGACTTCGCCGCCCCGCCCGCGAACATGCCTGCCAGACAGCCCACTTCCGTGATCGATGGCGGGCTGACCAGCAGCACCCCCGGCGCTGCCCCCTCCGGCCCGGTGCCCGAGGCAAGGATCACCCGCACCAACCGCTCCAGCGACAGGGCAATGTCACCGGCATTGACCGAGAAACGCTCCTTCAGGTCATTCGTGCCCAGCATCACCAGCACCACATCCACCGGCCGGTGGCTTTCCAGAAGTGCTGGCAGCACGCTTAGCCCATTGCGATGCGCGCCTTCCACCGGGTCGTCATGCACCGTGGTGCGGCCCGGCAGCCCTTCGGCAATCACCTCCCACTCGGGCAAAAAGCGCGCCAGACGCCCCGCCCAACGCTCCTCCCGGCCATAGCGGGCCGATTGGCCCAGCGCTGTCACCGGCTTTGTGCCATGCGTGTTGCTGTCGCCGTAAAGCAGAAGCGTTCTCATCGCCGTTCCCCCTCTTTGCCACAGGATGCACCGCTTCTTGGCACAAGGTGAAGCCACCATGACGTGGCGTCCTGCAACAAATCCTGATTGACGTACCTCACGTCGAAACCGATAGTCGCTGAAAGAGCTTGGAGGCGGTCCCGTGCGGCCAACCGTCAACGACATCGCGCGTGAGGCTGGCGTTAGCCTCGCCACCGTGGACCGCGTCCTGAACGCCCGCCCCGGCGTGCGCGACAAGACGATCCGCGCGGTGAATGACGCCATCGTAAAGCTGGGCTATGTCCGCGACCTGACTGCCGCCAACCTCGCCCGCAGCCGGAACTATCGGATGGCCGTGGTCCTGCCGGACACGGAAAGCCAGTTTGTTCAATCCCTTGCCGATGCCCTGACCGATGCTGGTTCCATCGCCGCCGCAGCGCGGATGGACCTGCGCCTGCACCGCTTTCCGGCTGAAGACCCCCATGCCTTGGCCGCCCTTCTGACCGGCCTGCCCGGGCGCGGCTATGCCGGCGTGGCACTGATGGCCCCGGAAACCCCGATCCTGCGCGATGCGATTCGCAGCCTTCGCGCCAAGGGCCTGCCGGTGGTGGCGCTGGTGTCAGACCTGCCCAACACCGGGCGCGACCATTTCATCGGCACCGACAACCGCGCCGCCGGGCGGACGGCAGGGGTGCTGATGGGCCGTTTCCTCGGCCCCACCCCGGCGCAGGTCCTCGTCCTTGGCCAGTCGCTTCTGGCGCGCGACATGATCGAACGCCGCCGCGGCTTTGATGAGGTGATGCTGCGTGACTTCCCGCAGCTTGATGTCCTGCCCTCGCTGGAAACCCACGGCTCGGGCCAGACCCTGCGCCATGTGGTGGCCGAACGGCTGGCCAACGCACCCGGCGTGCGCGGCATCTATGCCATGGGCGACGGCCACCGCGCCTTGACCCAAGTCATTGACGAAATGGGTCTTTCCGGAAAACTTGTGGTGATCTGCCATGAGCTGACCCCCCATGTCCGCCAAGCACTTGAGGGCGGTGAGATTACCGCCGTCATCACCCAGAACCTTGGCCATCTGGCCCGCAGCACCTTGCGCGTCCTGCGCGCCAAGGCTGACAACCTGCCCCTCGATGCCGGACAGGAACAGATCAGGATCGAGATTGTCTTGCGGGAAAACCTGCCCCCCATCCCCGATTCGGCCGCCTTATCAGCCGCAGAACCCACGGATACCGCCGCCTGACCACCGTCCAAATCGCTTTGAAACAGGTCCCTTCTACAAAATGAGGGGCGTACCTCAAAAACGCTTTACAGCCGCCTGTGCCCCTGTCTATCGTAGCGTCAATCCAGAAGGCCCGGCCATCGGCACGGGCACATATCAACCACAGTGGGAGGACTACCATGAAACGGAAGATACTGGCCGCTTCTGCGGCACTTGCGCTCGTCTGGTCGGCGCAGGCCAATGCCCAAGCCAATGAACTGACGCTGTGCTGGGCCGCCTGGGACCCGGCGAACGCGCTTGTGGAACTGTCCAAGGACTTTGAGGCCCAGACCGGCACCAAGATGAACTTCGAATTCGTGCCATGGCCGAACTTCGCTGACCGCATCCTGAACGAACTGAACTCGGGCGGGCAGCTGTGCGACCTTCTGATCGGCGACAGCCAGTGGCTGGGCGGTGCGGCCGAAAACGGCTGGTACGTCAAGCTGAACGACTTCTTCGCCGCCGAAGGCATCAGCATGGATGACTTCGCCCCCGCCACCGTCCGCGCCTATTCGACCTGGCCGAAGGGTGAGCCGAACTATTACGCCCTGCCCGCCATGGGCGATGCGAATGGCTGGTTCTACCGCAAGGACTGGTTCACCAACCCCGAGATCATGGCCGCCTACAAGGAAGCCACCGGTCAGGACCTGCGCGAACCGCAGTCGCAGACAGAACTCCTCCAGATCGCGCAATTCTTCCAGGGGCGTGAGATTGACGGCAAGACCGTCTACGGCGCCTCGATCTTCACTGAACGCGGGTCGGAAGGCATCACCATGGGCGCGACCGGTGCGCTTTATGCCTGGGGCTTCAAGTACGAAAACACCCCCGGCCAGTATGACATGGAAGGTGCGGTGAACTCGCCCGAGGCGGTTGAAGCGCTGGAGTTCTACAAGACCCTCTACCAGACCGCGACGCCCCCCGGCTATGACAACGCCTATATGGAACAGTCGCTGGACGCGTTCAAATCCGGTCAGGTGGCGATGGCGATGAACTGGTTCGCCTTCTTCCCGGGCCTCGCCGCTGACCCGACCGTGGGCGGCGACAAGATCGACTTCTTCGTGAACCCGGCGCAGAACGTCGCGGCCTCCACGCTTGGCGGTCAGGGCATCAGCGTTGTGGCGAACACCGACAACATGGATGGGGCACTCGCCTACATCAAATGGTTCGCCGATGCCGAAGTGCAGAAGAAGTGGTGGGCTGCTGGTGGCTATTCCTGCCACAAGGCCGTTCTGGAAGACCCGAACTTCGTGAACACCGCCCCCTTCGCCGGTGACTTCCTGCAGGCAATGGGTGGGGTCCAGGACTTCTGGCAGGAACCGGCCTATGCCCAGCTGCTGCTGGCAATGCAGGAACGCGTCCACAACTACGTCGTGGCCGATCAAGGCACCGCACAAGAGGCGCTGGACGGTCTGATCGCCGACTGGACCGAAGTCTTCCAGGACGAAGGCAAGCTCTGACCCTACCCCTCCGCGCCGGGCCTTGATCTGGCGCAGACCCCTCACCCGTATTTGGGGTGGGGGGGCACCCCCTCCCTCTCCCTCCCCCATTCAGGGGGAGGGAAGTGCCCAATTGCACCTGTCGTGCCGCACCTTTAGCGCAACGCCCGAACCCTGGGCCCGCGCCCCGCCAAACGGGATCACCAGATGACCAACCCCCTAGAT
>JAAUPC010000093.1 GCA_012036325.1 Paracoccaceae bacterium | reverse complement strand
GTACATCGCCTGGACATAATAGGACGGCGTCCCAAAACTCCGCGCGTTGTCAAACCAGATGAGGTCGAGCGCCCACTGGACGTTCCCCTCGCGCGCGAAAAGCGGGGCGCAGGCTGGCCATCGTGACAACCTCGGCGTTGCGCCACAGCACGGCCAGCGAGCGCGCGAGGTCCGAGACCGCCACGACGTCCCCGAAGCCCAGCGTCGTGAAGGTCGCGGCCGAAAAGTAGAGCGAGGTTTCCAGAGTTTCGAATTCACCCAGCCCGGCGTAAAGGAACGCGTACGACCATATCTCGACGGAGTGCAGCGCCAGCAGCCCGAAGACCGTCAATATCAGCATTGTGCCCTGGCGATGCGGGCGGCCCTCGCGGTGATGGCGCCGGACGTGGCGGTCTTGGACTTTCCGGCCTGGGACTGCCTGCCCTACGACCGCGTTAGCCCGAACCCGGAAATCTGCGCCCGCCGGATGGCCACGCTGGCAGCACTTGTGGACGGCATGCCGGGACCATTCGTGTTGTTGACCACGCTGAACGCCGCGACCCAGCGCATTCCGGCGCGGGAGGTGGTGCGGGGCGCGTCCTTTCGGGCGGTGGTGGGCGAGCGGGTAGATGAAGCGCGGCTGAAGCAGTTTCTCTCCCGCATGGGGTTTTCGCCGGTGTCTACCGTGGCAGAACCCGGCGATTGCGCGTTTCGCGGCGGGATCGTGGACATCTTCCCGCCGGGGCCGGGGGGGCCGATCCGCCTTGATTTCTTCGGCGATGTGCTGGACGGCGCGCGGCGGTTTGACCCAGACAGCCAGCGCACGATTGAGAAGCTGAAAAAGGTTGAGTTTTCCGCCGTTTCCGAGGTGATCCTGGACGACGCCTCAATCGCGCGGTTCCGGCAGAACTATCGCATCAGTTTTGGCGCGGCGGGAACGGATGACCCCTTGTATGAGGCGGTCAGCGCGGGCCGGAAGCACCAGGGGATGGAGCATTGGCTGCCGTTCTTCCATGCGGGGCTGGAGACGATCTTCGACTATTTGCCCGAGGCGTCCGTCATGCTGGACGATCAGGTGACCCCGGCGCGGCTGGCGCGGTGGGAAAGCATCGACGACAGCTATGACAGCCGGGCTGAGGCGATGGGGGCCAAGGGGCGGATCGACACGGTCTACAAGCCGGTGCCTCCGGGCGAGCTCTATCTGGATGATGCCGGGTGGGAGGCGGCGGTGGCCGATCACCGGGTGATCCAGCTGTCGCCCCTGGCGCAAAGCCCGGGGCCTGGGGTGCTGGATGCAGGGGCCCGGGTGGGCCGCAGTTTCGCGCCGGAACGGCAGCAGGAAAAGGTGAACCTTTTCAGGGCCTTGTCGGATCATGTGAAGGTGCTGGCGAAGGCGGGGCAGGTGGTGATCGCCAGCTGGTCCGATGGCGCGCGGGATCGGTTGCGGGGGCTTTTGGAAGACAACGGGGTGACAGGCGTCACCGATGTGGACGACTTCCGCGCTGTGCCTGACGGGAAAGGCGGGCTGTTCCTGGTGGTCTGGCCTTTGGAGGCGGGGTTCACGGCCAAGGGGCTGGCGGTCATCAGCGAACAGGATGTGCTGGGCGACCGGCTGGTCGGAAAGCCGCGCCGCAAGCGCAAGGCTGACAACTTCCTGCGCGAGGTAGATACGCTTAGCCCCGGCGATCTGGTGGTGCATGTCGAACATGGGGTGGGGCGCTATCTCGGGATCGAGACGATCACCGCACTTGGCGCGCCGCATGCCTGCGTGATGCTGGAATATGCCGAGAATGCAAAGCTTTACCTGCCGGTGGAGAATATCGAGCTTCTCAGCCGTTATGGCCATGAGGAAGGGTTGCTTGACCGCTTGGGCGGTGGGGCCTGGCAGGCGAAGAAGGCCAGGCTGAAGGAACGGATCAAGGAAATCGCCGACCGCCTGATGCGCATCGCGGCGGAGCGGGCCTTGCGCCACGCGCCGATCCTGGAAGCGCCACATTCGATCTGGGAGGCGTTTGCGGCGCGGTTCCCCTATCAGGAAACCGATGACCAGCTGGCGGCGATTGCCGATGTGGTGGCGGACCTGGAAAAGGGTTCGCCCATGGACCGCCTTGTCGTGGGCGACGTGGGCTTTGGCAAGACTGAGGTCGCGATGCGGGCGGCCTTCGTTGCGGCCTTGAGCGGGATGCAGGTGGCGGTGATCTGCCCGACGACGCTTCTGGCCCGCCAGCACTATCGCAGCTTTGCCGAACGGTTTCGCGGATTTCCGATCTCGGTCAGGCCCTTGTCGCGCTTTGTTAGCACAAAGGACGCCAATGCAACGCGGGCGGCAATTGCCGATGGGTCGGTGGACATCGTCGTCGGCACGCATGCCTTGCTCGCCAAGGGGATCGAGCTTCAAGAACCTTGGCCTGCTCATCATCGACGAAGAGCAGCACTTTGGCGTGACCCACAAGGAACGGCTGAAAGAGATGCGGTCCGAGGTTCACGTTCTGACCCTGACCGCGACGCCGATCCCCCGGACGTTGCAACTTAGCCTGACCGGGGTGCGCGATCTGTCGATTATCGCGACGCCCCCGGTGGACCGGTTGGCGATCCGCACTTATGTCAGCGAGTTCGACACGATCACCATCCGTGAGGCGCTGCTGCGAGAGCGGTTCCGGGGCGGGCAGTCGTTCTATGTGGTGCCGCGCATCAGCGACCTGCATGAGGTTGAGGAGTTCCTGCGCACCCATGTGCCGGAGGTCAGCTACGTCATCGCCCATGGCCAGTTGGCGGCGGGGGACCTGGATGACCGGATGAACCAGTTCTATGACGGCAAGTTTGACGTGCTGGTTGCGACCAGCATTGTTGAAAGCGGGCTGGATATTCCTACCGCGAACACCATGATTGTCCACCGGGCGGATATGTTCGGCCTAAGCCAACTGTATCAGATCAGGGGTCGGGTGGGGCGGTCGAAGACGCGGGCCTATGCTTATCTGACGACCAAACCCCGCGCGCCATTGACGCCGCAGGCGATGAAGCGGTTGCGGCTCTTGGGTGGTCTTGACAGCCTTGGGGCGGGGTTCAACCTTGCCAGCCATGACCTTGACCTGCGCGGCGCGGGCAATCTTCTGGGCGAAGAACAGTCAGGGCACATCAAGGAAGTCGGGTATGAACTTTACCAGCAGATGCTGGAAGACACGATTGCCAAGATCAAATCCGGGGAATTGCAGGGGCTGACCACGGTCGATGACGGCTGGTCGCCGCAGTTGAACCTGGGTGTGCCGGTGATGATTCCGGAAAGCTATATCCCTGACCTCGACATTCGGCTGGGGCTTTACCGGCGGCTGTCTTCGCTGGGCACGAAGGTGGAGTTGGAGGGCTTTGCGGCGGAATTGATCGACCGCTTTGGTCCGCTGCCGAAAGAGGTCAACACGCTGATGCTGATCGTGCGGATCAAGGCGATGTGCAAGCGGGCGGGGATTTCGAAGCTGGATGCCGGGCCGAAGGGTGCCACGATCCAGTTTCACAACGACAAGTTTGCCAATCCCGGCGGGCTGGTCGATTTTCTGAAGGCTCAAGGGCCGGCCGCGCGGGTCAACGGCAACAAGATCGTGCTGACCGGCGAGATGAAGACCGAAAGCGACCGGATCAAGGGCGCGTTCAACATCGCCCGCGATCTGGCCGAGGTCGTGAAGGCCGGGAAGAAGGCCTAGCGCGCGGGCAGGCCGAAGCGCATCAGCGACAGCGCAACGGCAATCAGGACCGCAACGCCCGTCAAGAGGGGCAGGACCGTTCCGTTGAAGGCAAGCCCGATGGGAATGGCCAACAGGACAGACCCCACTGTGGCCAGTGATGAGATCACTGAGGCGGCGAGGCCTGCGATATGGCCCACAGGCTCCATCGCGAGGGCGTTGAGGTTGCCCATGGTCAGGCCCATCATGCTGAACAGGCCGATGGACCAGAGAAGATGCGCCGGAAAGGCGAGGACTTCGGGCATCAGGCCGGTGGCGATGGTCAGAAGGCAAATCAGCGTCAGGCAAAGCTGGGCGGCCAAGGTGCCGGTGATGACGCGGCGCATGCCAAGGCTCATCACGATGCGGCTGTTCAGCAGGCTGCCGGACATGGAGCCGACGGCGATAAAGGCAAACCAGAGGGGGAAAGTTTCGGCCCGGTCAAACCGTGTCTCGAAAATGCCGTGCATGGATGACAGCGTGGCAAAAAGCGCGCCCAGTGTCAGGGCCTGCACGATGGTGGAGATGACGATGACGCGGTGGCGGCCAAGCTCACTCGTGGCGGACCAGAGGGTGGATATCTGCAGCGTGCGGCGCGCGGTCAGGGGCAGGGTTTCCGGCTGGCGCAGGCCCATCCACAGCATGATGACGGCGGAAAACGCGATGTAGGCGAGGAAGATCGCGTGCCAGTCGGCAATGGCGATGATGCCCTGGCCCATCAGGGGGGCGACGGCGGGGATGACGGTGAAGACCATCATGACAAAGGACATGATCTTGGCCATGCCGCGCCCGCTGTAGAGATCGCGGATCATCGCGATGGAGACGGTGCGGGGGGCGGCGGCGCCGATGCCCTGCACGACACGGGCGGCCAGCAGCAGTTCAAGTGAGGGGGCGAAGTAGCAGGCGAGGGCGGCCAAGGCATAGAGGGCCGAGCCCAGCATGATGATGCGCTTGCGGCCGAAAGCGTCAGACAGGGGGCCAGCGAAAAGGGTGCCGATCCCCATGCCAAAGACAAAGCTGGTGACGACGAGTTGGGCGGCATTTGGCGCGTCAGGCGAGAGGGCGGCGGCAATGTCAGGCAGGGCGGGCAGCATCGCATCGATGGAAATGGCGATGGTGGCGAAGAGCATCGCCATGATCGCCACAAATTCGGTCTGCGAGATCGGCTTTTGGGCTGCGGTCACGTCGGTCAATTCAGTTTGCTTTCGGCCGGAGGGGTAAGCTCGGCGATCACCCGGGCCCAGAGGTCTGGGCCTTGCGCACCAGAAACGACGTATTGCTGCGCGACAAGGAAGGTGGGGACCGCGTTCACGCCTTTGGCGCGGGCGTCGGCGTCACGGGCGGCGATGTCTTCCGCATCGGCGTCGGAGTGAAGGAGGCGCAGCGTGGCGGCACGGTCCATCCTGGCTTCGCCCGCGATGTCCGCGAGGGTTTCGAGGTTGCCGATGTCACGGCCTTCGGCCCAATAGGCGCGCATCAGGCGGTCGACGATGTCGGGCTGCAGCCCTTCGATCCCGGCCCAGTGGATCAGCCGGTGGGCGTTCAGCGTGTTTGGCATGCGCTGGGGAATGTCTGGGTCCATGTCGACGCCCGCGGCGCGTGCCACCTCACGCAGGCGGTCGTGGATGGCGTCGACCTTGGCGGGGCCGCCGAACTTCGCCTCCAAGTAGGCGCGTTTGGGCATGCCTTCGGGGGGCAGGTCGGGGTTGAGCTGGAAAGGATGCCACTGGATCGCGAAGGGGTTGAGCGGGTGGTCTTGCAGCGCCCGTTCAAGGTTTGCCTTGCCGATGAAGCACCAAGGGCAGACCGGATCGGAAAAGATATCAAGGCGGATCATGGCGTTGGGCTTTTGTAAAGGGTTGCAAGGGCGCGACGGATCAGCTTGCCGTTTGCATTGCGCGGCAAGGTATCGACCCGTTGGTAGTGCCTTGGCTGCTTCCAGCGGGCAAGGGTGATTTCGGCGCGTTGGTGCAGGGTGGCGGCGTCGGCCTTGCACGGTCCCTCATGAAAAAGGGCGATGATCTTCGTGCCGGGGGCAACCTCAACCTCGGCCGCGGCGCAAGCGGGGAGGAGGTCGTGGAAAGCGGCCTCAATCTCAAGCGGTGAGACGCGGTAGCCGCCCGCGTTCAAGAGGTCATCGCGGCGGCCTTGGTGGGTGATGGCGCCGCCCGCGGCGATGGTCACCATGTCGCCCGTGCGGCAAACCGGGGCCCTGGGGCGGGGGCTTGCCGGATGTAGCCGCGCATGAAGCCGGGATCCGCGGTGGAAACGGCGAGTTCGCCGGAGGTGCCGAGGGGAACGGGGTCGCCGCTGTCGTCAAGGCTGGCGACATGGCGGCCGGGCTGGACGTAGCCTGCGCTGCCGGGGGGTGCTGGGCGGTGGGCGCGCCAGAGATGTAGGTGGACAGTTCGGACATCCCCAGTGCCTCATGCACATCGGTGCCGGTCTGGCGTTGCCAGTCGGCGCGGAGGGGCGGCGGCAGGGCTTCGCCGGCGGAAAGCGCGTGGCGCAGGTGAGGCAGGGCGGGGAAAGTGCCACGGAGCATCTGGCGCAAGACGCCGGGGGCGGCAGCGAAGATCGTAGCGTTTGATCGGGCGAGGAGTTGTGGCAGATCGCCTGTCGAGGTTCCCGGTGCCGGGATCAGCGCCGTCGCGCCAAGGGTCCAGGGGTCAAAGAGGCCGGTGCCAAGGGTATAGGTCCAGTTCAAGGCATCGGCGTGCAACAGACGGTCGTCGGGTGACAACCCTTCCCAGGCGTGGTGCATGGTGGCGCGGGCTAGGATGGCGCGGTGGGCGTGGGAGACGCCTTCCGGCTGGCCAGAAGAGCCAGAGGTGAAGACGACATACCCCTCACGCTGGGGGGCGCCGAGGTGGAATTGTGCCGGGGGATGGGTGGACCAAAGGCCGGGATCGGGGGCGATCACGGGGGCAGGGTGGTCAGGCAGGGCGATCCCGTGATTGGCAACCACCAGCTTTGGGGCGGCGAGGCGCGTGACCTCAGGTGCGGTCAGCGCGGCAGAGGTGGCGACGGGGACAAGGCCAGCGGCGATGGCACCAAGGAAGACAACTGGAAAGGCCGGGCCGTTCTGCAGTCGCATCAGGACGCGGTCACCGGGGTTCAGGCCGTTCGAAAGAAGCGCGCTGGCGCAGCCAAGGATCCGGGTGGTCACCTCTGCATATGTCAGGACCTGATCCCGGTCTGGGTGCAGGATCACCAACGCGGGCTTGACGGGCGCGGCCTGCCCGGCCGCCAATACATGTCCGGCCAGGTTGAATACCTGTGGGACTGCAGGAAAGGGGCGGGTGTCGATCAGGGACAGCATTCCCCTGCCTAAGAACCCTGCGTCGCAGTTGCAAGGATTGCCGCGCTGCACTCTCGCAAGACAGGTGCAGCCGACCGGTCCCAAGACCAGGATCCGCGTGACCCGTGAGGTGGGCGGGGAGTTTAGTGGGGAGATGAGCCCGACCTATGAGGCGCCAGAGACGCTGGCGCTGGGGCTGGCGATTTTGGCGCCCCAACAGTTCACCCCGCCGTCGAAAGCGCAGATCACCGGCCGGATGGCGGCGACCAAGGCCGGCGAGGGCCAGCGTTAGGTGACGGTGATCCATGAGCATGAGTTGCTGGCCGGTAGCCTGCCAAAGAAGCAGATGCTGCCCTATCGCGCCACGATCCGCGCCCGCAGCTTTGAGGAATCCAGCGGCTGGGTGCGCCATTACGGCGAAGAATTTCTGTATGTCCTGACCGGCGTCGTGCGGCTTTACACCGAGTTCTTTGAACCGGTCGACCTGCGCCGGGGCGACAGGGCATATGACGATGCGGCGATGGGCCACAACGTCATCAGCCTGTCGGAAGAAGATGCGACGGTCCTTTGGGTCACGTCGCTGATCTGACCGGTCTTAGAAAATCTCTGCCACGGTATCCGCCCCGGCCGAGATATCCTCACCCACGCCGCCGATGGTGTTGCAGGCTGACAGGGCCGTCAGTGCCAGAAGGATCAGTGCCAGTTTCCGCATGCGCATGCCTCATATGCTTGGTTGGTTTCTTGGATCGGGGTGGTCATTCTTCGAACCACCACAGGGCCGGAAGATAGGAATTTCCCCAATCGCCGTAAAGCTGAACCGTTTCCGGATGTTTAAGGCCGCTGCCATGAACGATCAGGTTGCGGTCGGCGAACCAGAACGGCACCACATAGCGCCCGGCGGTCAGAAGCCGGTCCAGCGCCTGGGCGGCGATGGTGAAATCATCCAGGTTCCGGGCCGAGAGCATGGCGGCGATCATCGCGTCGATGGCGGGGGATTTCACGCCCATCCAGTTGCGCGAGCCGGGGGTATCGGCGGCCTCAACGCTCCAATACAAGGACTGTTCGTTGCCCGGCGAAAGCGACATGGTGCGCAGGATATAGGTCATGTCGAAGTCGAAGGTATCGGTCCGGGTCTTCATCTGGGCTGAGTCCAGCATGGTCACGCGGGCGTCGATGCCGACGGATTTCAGCGCCTCGATATAGATCGCGGCGATGCTGGCGGCTTCGTCCTGGCCGATGGTGAGAAGGATCTCGAAGGCAAAGGGCTCACCCGCCACGTTGCGCAAAGTTCCGTCATCGCCGACGGTCCAGCCCGCCTCCTCCAGCAGGGCCGTTGCCTGGCGCAGGCCTGCGCGGTTGACGGGCGTGCCATCCGATTCGGGCAGGGCGTAGCCTTCCAGCGTGCCGGGGATAAGGTCGGCCTTGAATGGCTCCAAAAGCGCCAGAACCTTGCCCTCGGCGGGCGTGCCGGGGTCATGGCGAAGGGGCTGTTGGCGAAGTAAGAGGTGATGCGCGGGGCGGCACCACCGGTGAGGGTCTGGTTCACGAAGTCAAAGTTGAACATCTGGATCATCGCTTCGCGCACCCGCCAATCGGCGAAGAGCGGTTTCCGCGTGTTCATCACCAGCCCGATGATGCCCGAGGGGCGGTCATGCGGCACCTCCAACTTGACCATGCTGCCATCGCTGATGGCGGGGAAGTCATAGCGGCTGGCCCAGCGGGCAAGGTTGTCTTCGCGGTAGGCGGTGATGGCACCGGACTTTACCGATTCGAAGACTGCGACCGGGTTGGCGAAGTATTCGTACGCGATCTGGTCAAAGTTCCACTGGCCACGGTTGAAGGGCAGGTCAGCCCCCCACCAATCAGGGTTCTTGCGGTAGGTGATGCGGACGCCGGGATCGACCTGATCCACCACATAGGGGCCAGAGCCGGTCAGCTTGTCCAAGGTCGTGGCGTCGAAGGTCTTGCCGTCAAAATCGGCCTTCTTCAGGATCGGGCGCAGGCCCAGGATCAGCGGCAGTTCACGATCTTCGACGTTGAAGGTAAAGCGGACGGTGCGGTCACCGACAGCCTCGGCACTGGCAATTTTCTTCCAGGCGGTGGCAAAGCGCGGGTGGCCGAGGGTGCCGAGAGTCTCATAGCTCCACAACACATCCTCCACCGTCACCGGGCTGCCGTCCGAGAATCGGGCCCCCTCGCGCAGAGTGAATTCGACGAAGGTCCGGGCGTCATCGGTGGTGATCGATTCGGCCAGAAGACCGTAGAGCGTGAAGGGTTCATCGAAACTGCGGCCCATCAGCGTCTCGAACGTGAGGGCGGAAACCCCTTCAGCCGGAGAGCCGTTGGTGATGAACGGGTTGAGGGTGTCAAAGCTGCCGTTGACCGCCATCGTCAGGCTGCCGCCCTTGGGCGCATCAGGGTTGGCCTGGGGCAAGGACACAAAATCCGGGGGGAGGGCCGGTTCGCCATACATAGCTATGCCATGCTGGGGTTCGGCACGGGCCGCGGTTGCCGCAAGGGCAAGCAAGGCGGCCATGGCAAGGCGGCGGAGATTCGTCAGCGGCAGACGCAACATGCGAGGGCTTCCCTGCTTAAGTCATTGTTCTTTGCCCGGAACCCTATTCCCGTCGTCACGGTATTTCAAACTTTTAGCTTGGCCATCGGCGGAGAGGGGACTATAACAACCTTACTGCTCGATAGGTTTCTTGCCTGTATGAAACCTGCCTCAAAGACTTAACGCCGGCTTCGTGCCGGCGTTTTTTTTGGCCCGGCGATGGGTGGCCGGAAAGGCGGCGCGGCGCTTTCCCTTGACGCTGCAGCATGGCATGGTTTTGCAAATTCAGCATAAGGGGCGGACCATGACCAAGACACTGGCGGGCAAGCGGGCAGTCATCACGGGATCAAACTCGGGGATAGGCCTTGGTGTGGCCGAAGCGCTGGCGGCGGCTGGGGCCGAGGTGGTGCTGAACAGCTTCACCGACCGGCCGGAAGATCACGCTTTGGCCAAGGATCTGGGGGAACGGCACGGGGTGGTGGCGCGCTATATCACAGCCGACATGTCGAAAGGTGCCGACTGCCGCGCGCTGATCGAGAAGGCGGGCGGCTGCGATATCCTGGTGAACAACGCGGGCATCCAGTTCGTGGCCCCGGTCGATGAGTTTCCGGTGGAAAAGTGGGATGCTATCCTGGCGATCAACCTGACATCGGCCTTTCACACCACTGCCGCCGCCTTGCCGGGGATGAAGGCCAAGGGCTGGGGGCGAATCGTCAATTTGGCGTCTGCCCATGGGTTGACTGCCAGCCCCTACAAATCGGCCTATGTCGCGGCCAAGCATGGGGTGGTGGGTCTTTCCAAGACCGTGGCGCTTGAGGTGGCGGGCCAAGGCATCACATGCAATGCGATCTGCCCCGGTTATGTGCTGACCCCGCTGGTCGAAGCGCAGATCCCTGACCAGATGAAGGCCCACAAGATGGACCGCGAGACGGTGATCCGCGAGGTGATGCTGCTGCGCCAGCCAAGTCGCCAGTTTGCCACGGTGGAGCAGGTCGGCGGCACGGCGGTCTATCTGTGCAGCCCGGCGGCGGATCAGGTGACCGGGACCACGATCAGCATTGACGGCGGATGGACGGCGCTGTGACCGAGGCCGCGCCGCGCCGTGTCAACCTGGCGCTGCAGGGCGGGGGGGCGCATGGCGCCTTTACCTGGGGCGTGCTTGATCGCCTGCTTGAGGAGGACGACCTTGAGATCGCAGCCATTTCCGGCACCTCGGCCGGGGCCGCAATGGCCAGGTCACCGGAGACATCGACCAACACAAGCTCGCAGCTATTGAGGACTGGAGTTTCGGCAGCAAGCCCGCTGCGCCGGGGGAGACAATCGGCTATGTCATCGACG
>JAAUPC010000092.1 GCA_012036325.1 Paracoccaceae bacterium | reverse complement strand
GGTCGATCAGATAGCGCTGCGACAGCGGGATCGCCGCCGCGCCACGGGCCCGCGCCTCTGCCCCCACGGTGCCGGCCCGAATCGCGGGGGGCTCCACACCGGACAGGTCAAGCCGGAAAAACGCCGCTTCGGTGCGGCGCACGATTTCTGCCCGGACCTCGACCGGCATCCAGCCGTCGATCAACACCGCCTGCATTTCCAACAAGGTCGACGCGCTTAGGATGGCACTGGCCAATCCCTCGGCCGCACCCGTCATCCAGGCGTCCAGGATCGCGGCGGGGACGGCCCATTGATCGGGGCTTTCCCACAGCTGGTCAGACGAGGACCCGGCCTGATCCAGCGCCTGCGCAAGGACCGAAAGCGAGGCCACTGTCATCAGCCGCCGCATCCGCCCGTCCGGCCCTGGCACCGGCATCGGGCCTACGCCTGCCGCATTGCCAAACTGCCCGGTGAAGAGCTGGCCATTCAGCACCAGCCCTCCCCCGATGAAGTAGCCAAAGTAGAAGTATAGGAAATCCTTCGGCTTTTCCCCCGTACCGAAGACCAGTTCCGCCCCGCAGGCGGCAGTGGCGTCGTTCTGGAGGAAGACCGGCAGACCGGAAAGGGCCGCAAGCTCACCCTGAATGTCCCGGTCGCGCCAGGCATCCATTTCGGACTGCGGTGCACCGATGTCCTGCACCCAGGACCACAGCTGGAATGGCATCGCCACCCCAAGGCCCCCTACCCGGTCCTGCTGGCCGCGCGGCAAGGTCGCGGTCAGCGCAGGCAGCGCCTCGGCGACAAAGGCCGCCACCGCATCCGGCGTGGGATAACGATAGACCCGCCGCCGCGCGCCCCTGACCCGGCCCAGAAAGTCGATCAACGCCAGGTCCGCCGACCGCCGCCCGATCTTCAGCCCGAAGAAGAACGCCCCGTCCGCGTCCAGCGACATCGGGACCGAGGGCTGCCCGATCCGGCCCCGGATCGGTTCCCCACGCAGCAGAAGACCGTCCTGCTCCAGCGCGCGCATGATGACGCTGACCGTCTGCGCCGAAAGGCCCGTCATCCGCGCGATGTCGGACTTGGCCAGCGCCGCATGCTGGCGCACCAGGCTCAGTACCAGCCGTTCATTATGCGCCCGCATGCCCGACTGGTTCGACCCCCGCAGACCGAAAGGGTCCGTCGTGGCGCGCGGGTCGGCCAGGGGGTCTGCGGCAAGTTTCACGCGGAATCCTCATGCGGCCGGTTGCGGCCATCCTGGGCAGAGTGCGAAAGAAAGTGGCGATCTGTCAATAATAAATCAGAGTGATTTAATTATCTTGACGTCAGCCAGGGAATCGGCTTTTGTCAGACCCGGCGCAGAAAGACTGCCAGCAAGACTGCCAGCCTGCGCGCAGTTTACTCAGGGGCAAAACCGCCCCGATTCCTTGGGAGGACGACCATGAAATTCACCACCAAAGCCCTGCTCAGCGCGGCATCCCTCGCCCTGCTGTCGGCTGCTCCGGCGCTGGCGCAGGATGGCGTCGCCGCCTGCCTGATCACCAAGACCGACACCAACCCCTTCTTCGTGAAGATGAAGGAAGGCGCCGAAGCCAAAGCGGCCGAGCTGGGCGTGTCCCTGAAGTCCTATGCCGGCAAGATCGACGGTGACCACGAAAGCCAGGTTGCCGCGATCGAGGCTTGCGTGGCCGACGGTGCCAAGGGCATCCTGATCACCGCCTCGGACACAAAGGCCATCGTTGACAGCGTCGCCGCTGCCCGCGAAGCCGGTGTTCTGGTCATCGCACTGGACACCCCGCTTGACCCGATCGACGCTGCTGACGCCACCTTCGCGACCGACAACTTCCAGGCCGGTCTCCTCATCGGCCAGTGGGCTGCGGCCACTCTGGGCGCTGAAGCTGCCAACGCCAAGATCGCGATGCTTGACCTTGCCATCTCGCAGCCGTCGGTTGACGTTCTGCGCGACCAGGGCTTCCTGCAGGGCTTCGGCATCGATCTGGCCGACCCGAACAAGTGGGGGGATGAGACCGACCCGCGCATCGTCGGCAACGAAGTCACCGCCGGCAATGAAGAAGGCGGCCTGAAGGCGATGGAAGCCCTTCTGGCCAAGGACCCGGACATCAACGTCGTCTACACGATCAACGAACCTTCCGCCGCCGGTGCCTATGAGGCGCTGAAGGCCGCAGGCAAGGAAGGCGTGCTGATCGTTTCGGTCGACGGCGGTTGCCGGGCGTCCAGGACGTCAAGGACGGCGTGATCGGCGCCACCTCGCAGCAGTACCCGCTTCTGATGGCCGCGCTTGGCATCGAAGCGATTGCCAAGTTCGCCGCTGACGGCACCAAACCGGCCCCGACCGAAGGCAAGGCCTTCTTTGACACCGGTGTGGCGCTGATCACCGACAAGCCGGTTGACGGGGTCACCTCCATCGACACCACCAAGGGCACGGAGCTGTGCTGGGGCTAAGCCCAACTGCACTGTTGATCAGTAGGGCCCTTGTGGCCAAGACTGACGTCAAGGGCGGCCATCGCGCCGCCCTTGGCATAACCGGACCAAGCCAGCAAAGTTGCAGGCCGGGCTAAGGGGCCAAAGGGGGGGGAAGACATGTCAGACGACGTCAAGTCGGTTGAGGCAAAGTCGGTATCGGGCACCTATGAGGCGGGCCTCAAGGGTGCGACCGAAACCGTCGCCGAATTTCACGAAGAAGTCGGTGCCCTGAAGCGGGTGCAGCACTGGCTGCACCAGACGCCCTCTGCCGTGCCGCTGATCGTGCTGATCGTGGCGTTGGCGGTCTTTGGCGTCGCGGCGGACAACTTCTTCAAAGCCTCCACCCTGTCGACGATCCTGCAGCAGATCGCCATCGTCGGCATCCTGGGCTGTGCGCAGGCACTGGTCGTGCTGACCGCCGGGATCGACCTGTCCGTCGGGGCCATCGCGGTCTTCTGTTCGGTCATTATGGGCTTCGTCGGGATCACCGGCATCACCATCTCGATGCCTGACTTCATCTCGGCCTACCTGCCGTTTCTTGAGTTTTCCTTCCTCTTCAAGCTGCCCCCCGCGCTGGCCGTGGCCTTCGGCCTTTTGTGCGGCCTCTTGATGGGTGCCGCGAACGGCTGGCTGATCGCGCGGATGAAACTGCCACCCTTCATCGTCACCTTGGGCACCTGGCAGATCCTGCTGGCCGCGAACTTCATCTTTTCGGCGAACGAAACCATCCGGTCTTCGGATGTCGAGGCGAACGCGCCGATCCTGGGCCTTTGGGGTGAGGATCTGACCTTTTACGGCCAGCCTCGCGCGGCCGAGGGCGTGGACCAGTCGACCATTGAATCCGTCTTCGTGACCACCAACGCAGTGGCGGGGTCGGGCGTGAAGGTGCTTTACGCCGTGTTCCTGATGATCGCCCTCGTCGCCATCATGGCTTACGTGCTGCGCCACACGGCCTGGGGACGGCATGTCTATGCCACCGGCGATGACCCGCAGGCCGCAGAACTGGCGGGCGTGCCGACGCAGAAGGTGCTGATCCAGGTCTATGCCTTGGCGGGTCTCTTCTGTGCCATCGCGGGCTGGGTGATGATCGGGCGCTTCGGATCGGTCTCGCCCACGGCCTCCACCGGGCAGCTCGGCAACATCCAGTCGATCACCGCCGTGGTGATTGGGGGGATATCCCTCTTTGGCGGGCGCGGCAGCATCGTCGGCATGTTCTTCGGCGCCTTGATCGTGGGCGTCTTCGAAATGGGTCTGCGCCTTGTCGGCACCGACCCGCAATGGACCTTCTTCCTCATCGGCGTGCTGATCATCTTCGCCGTCGCCGTGGACCAGTGGATCAGAAAGGTGTCAGGCTGATGGAACCCATTCTTCGCGCTAAAGGCCTTTACAAGCGCTACGGCAAGGTCACCGCCCTCAACAACTGCGACTTCGAGCTTTATCCGGGCGAAATCCTTGCCGTGATCGGCGACAACGGCGCGGGCAAGTCGACGCTGATCAAGGCGATCTCGGGTGCCGTGACGCCGGATGAAGGGCACATCTGGCTTGAGGGGCAAGAGATCGCCTTCAAGACCCGATCGAGGCCCGCGCGGCGGGCATCGAGACGGTCTACCAGACCCTCGCCATGTCGCCCGCCCTGTCCATCGCCGACAACATGTTCATGGGGCGCGAGCTGCGCAAGCCCGGGATCATGGGTCAGGTCTTTCGCAAACTTGACCGCGCGCGGATGGAAGCCTTCGCCCGCGAAAAGCTGAACGAACTGGGCCTGATGACGATCCAGAACATCAACCAGGCCGTGGAAACGCTGTCCGGGGGCCAGCGCCAGGGCGTGGCGGTGGCGCGGGCCGCTGCTTTCGGGTCCAAGGTGGTGATCCTGGACGAACCCACCGCCGCGCTGGGGGTGAAGGAAAGCCGCCGGGTGCTGGAATTGATCCGCGACGTGCGCAGCCGTGGCATCCCGATCATCCTGATCAGCCACAACATGCCGCATGTGTTCGAAGTGGCGGACCGCATCCACATCCACCGGCTGGGCAGCCGGCTCTGCGTCATCAAGCCGTCCGACTATTCGATGTCCGACGCCGTGGCCTTCATGACCGGCGCCAAGCTGCCCGACGGCGTGACCGAAGCCGCCTGACGCTTGCAAAACGGCGCGGCGTTCCGCCGCAAGCCTTTGTGGTCGCCCGCGCGGGCAAGGCCCGCTTGGCTCCGCGGTGACTGGCACTGGCGTTGGCTTAGTATCGTCGACCGCCGTCTCTGCCCGGGCTGTTGAAGCCTCCGGCGGGAGTATTTTTGAAAAGAGCAATTCCAAGGCAAGCGATCGTGCTGGATTTGCTCTTTTTGCAAATACTCCCGCCGGAGGCTTCTGCCGTTTCAGGCCTTGGCCGACTTCCCGGCCACAAACCGGGGCTTGCGCGGGCTTTCGCATCTTGAAATGCTTGACCCAGACCCCACATAGCCCCAAACCCGCCGCGACGCTGCCTTGCGCAGAACACCGCACGCCACGACGAGGAAGCCGCCCGCATGTCCCTTGCCCTGATTGCCGCCCTCCCGTTTCTGGGCGCGCTTTTGCCCGGTCTGATGATCCGCGCCGGGCGCGATGCTTGTGCGGCGGTCACCGGGTCGGTCACGCTTCTGGCGCTGGTGCTTCTGGCGCTGCAGGCGCCCGCCGTCCTGTCGGGCGAGGTGGTGCAGACCCGGATCGAGTGGCTGCCCGCGCTTGGCCTCAACGCCAATTTCTTCCTTGACGGGCTGGGCTTGCTGTTTGCCGGTCTGATCCTGGGGATCGGGCTTCTGATCATTCTTTACGCCCGGTTCTACCTCGCGAAGTCTGATCCGATGGGGCAGTTCTACACTTACCTCATGCTCTTTCAGGGCGCGATGGTGGGGATCGTCCTGTCCGACAACATCCTTCTCCTCCTGATCTTCTGGGAACTGACCTCGCTTAGCTCCTTCCTTCTGATCGGCTACTGGAAACACCTGCCCGAAGGCCGCCAGGGCGCGCGGATGGCTTTGGCGGTGACGGGTGGCGGCGGGCTTTGCCTGATCGCAGGCATGCTGATCCTGGGCGGGATTGTCGGAAGTTACGATCTGACGGTGATCCTGGAAAACAAGGACCTGATCCAGGCCAGCGACTGGTATCTGCCTGCCCTGATCCTGATCCTTCTGGGCGCCTTCACCAAATCGGCGCAGTTTCCGTTCCATTTCTGGCTGCCCCACGCGATGGCCGCACCCACCCCCGTCTCCGCTTACCTCCATTCCGCTACCATGGTGAAGGCCGGGCTGTTCCTTCTGGCCCGCCTCTGGCCGGTGCTAGCGGGGACCCCCGAATGGTTCTGGATCGTCTCGACCGCCGGCCTTGTCACCATGGTCATGGCCGCCAAGATCGCGCTCTTCAAGGATGACCTGAAGGCGCTTCTGGCCTTTTCCACCGTCAGCCACCTTGGCCTCATCACCATGCTTCTGGGCTTTGGCACCAAGGCCGCCGCGACCGTTGCCGTCTTCCACATCATCAACCACGCGACCTTCAAGGCCGCCCTCTTCATGACCGCCGGAATCGTGGACCATGAGGCGCACACCCGCGACCTGCGCCGCCTGGGCGGCCTGCGCCATCTGATGCCGATCACCTTCACCATCGCGCTGCTGGCGTCCCTTTCCATGGCCGGGATCCCGCCCCTGAACGGCTTCCTCTCGAAAGAACTGATGCTGGAGGAAGCCGCCCACACCGTCTGGATCACCCCCTGGGCGATGGGCGTCCTTGCCACCATCGGCGCGCTTTTCTCGGTCGCCTACAGCTTCCGCTTTCTGGCCCACGGTTTCCTTGGCCCGCAGCGCGACGACTATCCCCATATGCCGCATGATCCCGGCCCCGGCCTTTGGGGCGCCCCTGCGCTTCTTGCCGCGCTGGTCGTCCTCATCGGGTTTTCCCCATGCTCACCGCCGCCTGGCTGGTCGATGTCGCGGCCAGTGCCGTGACCGGGGACGCCGTCACCGTCAAGATCACCCATTGGCACGGGCTGGAAGCGGCTGCCCTGTGGATGTCGCTTGCCGCGATTGGCGGCGGTCTGATGGCGCTTGGCGCCTACCCGCGCCTTCGCGCGCTGTGGGATGCCACCCCCCGCCCCGAGGCGAAGGCGATCTTTGACGGGATCATCGAACCCCTCGCCGCCGCTTGCCGCCGCCTGACCGATGGCGTGCACAACGCCTCCTTCTCGCGGGCGGTGACGGTGGCGGTGCTGGCCATCGCCGGGGCGGGGGTTTGGGCTTTTTCCGGCGGCACCCATCTTGCCGGAGACCGGGCCCTTCTTCCGGTGACCCCAACCGTGCTCGCCCTTTGGGCGGTGATGGTGATTGCAGCGCTTGCCCTGCCCTTCTACCACCGCGACCGCGTGGTGGCCCTGGTCCTGACCGGGGTTGTCGGCCTTTTGATTGCGCCCCTCTTCGCCTTGTTCTCTGCCCCCGACCTTGCCTTGACCCAGATCTCGGTTGAGGTGGTGACCATCCTCCTGATGCTCCTCGCGCTCAACTTCCTGCCCAAGGCGACGCCGGTGGAAAGCGCCCCCGGCCGCCGGTTCGGCGATGTGGCGGTGGCAGGCATCGCAGGCGCGGGCATCGGCTGGCTGGCCTATGCGATGATGACGCGGCAGCCCGCGTTTGACCCGATCTCGCACTTCCACCTGGCGCAGTCGAAACCGGGCGCGGGCGGCACCAACGCGGTCAACACCATCATCGTCGACTTCCGCGGGTATGACACCTTTGGCGAGATCATCGTTCTCGGCATCGCCGCACTGGTGATCTTCGCTTTGTCCGAAACCCTCCTCCGCAGCCCCACCGTCACCCGCCGCCTGGGCGCAATTGCCCCGGTGCGAGAGGATGGCGACCGTCACCCGATGATGCTGGTCGTCGCCACCCGCTTCCTTCTGCCCATGGCGATGATGGTTGGCGTGTACATCTACCTGCGCGGCCACAACCTTCCCGGCGGCGGTTTCGTGGCGGGCCTTGTCTTCGCCATCGCCTACCTCATGCAATACATGGCCTCGGGCTATGTCTGGAGCCATGCGCGCCAGCGCTATGACCACCATGCCCTGATCGGCTGGGGCGTGCTGGTGTCGGTGCTGGCAGGGGTGGGGGCCTGGGCCTTTGGCCTGCCCTTCCTGACCTCGGGCTTCGAATATGTGAACCTCTGGCCGCTGGAGGAGTTTGAACTCGCCACCGCCGCGATCTTTGACCTTGGGGTGTTTCTCTGCGTCCTTGGCGCGGTCCTCCTGGCGCTGGCCTCGCTGTCGCGGCTTGGCTTACGCACGGGCGAGGATGTGAACACCCGCGCCTTCGACATCAACCCGGACGCCGCCCAAGCCGAGGAGGTGCGCTGATGGAAGCGCTTGTTGCATCGGCCATCGGCCTTCTGACCGCGGTCGGCATCTACATGATGCTGCGGCTCAGGACCTTCCCGGTGATCCTGGGGCTGACTTTCCTCAGCTACGGGGTCAACCTCTTCCTCTTCACCTCGGGCCGCCTGACGGTGAACGCAGCCCCGATCATCGGGCGCACGGAACCCTATGCCGACCCCTTGCCCCAGGCGCTGGTGCTGACGGCCATCGTGATTTCCTTCGGGATGACGGCGGTCCTGATGATCATGGCCATCGGCGGTCATCTTGAGGCCGGGCATGACAAGGTGAACATGTCCGACACCGACGACGACACGCCCGAGGTGCAGTCATGATGATGAGCCACTGGATCATCGCGCCGGTCGTCCTGCCCGCGCTGGTCGGGGCCCTGATGGTCATCACCATGCGGGGCGATCTTCTCTTGCAGCGTGTCGCCGGGGTCGCCTCGACCCTTTTCCTGACCGGCATAGCGCTGGCGCTCCTTTGGGCCGCCACGGTCCACCCGCCCGAGGCTTATTTCCTCGGCGACTGGCCCGCCCCCTTCGGCATCGTCCTCGTGCTTGACCGGCTTTCGGCGATGATGGTGACCCTCCTCGCCCTTCTGGCGCTGGCCGTGGTCCTTTATGCCATCGGCTCGGGCTGGGATACGAAGGGCGCGCATTTCCACCCGCTCCTCCAGTTCCTCCTCATGGGCATCGGCGGGGCCTTCCTGACCGGCGACGCTTTCAACCTTTTCGTGTTCTTCGAGGTCCTCCTGATCGCCTCCTACGGCCTCATGGTCCATGCCGGGGGCGGCACTCGCACCGCGCGGGCATCCAGTATGTCGCGTTCAACCTTGTCGGCTCGTCCCTGTTCCTGTTCGCGCTGGCGCTGGTCTATGCGGTGACCGGCACGCTCAACATGGCCGACCTAGCGGTAAAACTCCCCACCCTGCCCGAAGGCGACGCGGCGCTGGTCCGCGTGGCGGCCGTGATGCTGATCATGGTCTTCGCGATCAAGGGCGCACTTGTCCCGCTCCAGTTCTGGCTGCCCGGCACCTATGCAAACGCCCCCGGGGTCGTCGCCGCCATGTTCGCGGTGATGACCAAGGTCGGCGCCTATGCCACAATCCGCTTCGGCACGCTGGTCTTCCCGCCCACATTGGCCGCAACCGGGGACCTCCTCCAAAGCCTGATCCTGCCCGCCGGCCTGGTGACGCTCGTTGTCGGCGCGATCGGAGTCCTTGGCGCCAGCACCCTGCCGCGCCTGGTGGCCTTCGGCGCCATCGCCTCCATGGGCACCGCCTTTATCGCCATCGGGGCCTTCACGCCAGAAACCACGGCAGCGGCCCTTTACTACATCCTCCACTCCACCCTTGCGACTGCGGCCCTGTTCCTTGTCGCCGACCTTGTCACCCGCCGCCGCGCCCATGCCCGGCTGGATGACACCGCCCCCCCGATCGCCCAATCCGGCCTGATCGCCTCCCTCTATCTTGCCGCCGCCGTCGCCATGGCGGGGATGCCACCCCTTTCCGGGTTCATCGGCAAACTGCTGATCCTGGACGCCTTCCGCGACCAGACCGTGCTGGTCTGGTCCATCATCCTCGGCTCCTCTTTCCTGATGATCCTGGGCTATGCCCGCGCCGGGTCCCGCGTCTTCTGGAAAGCCAGCGCGCTTGAGGCCCAACCCGATGATGCCCGGGCCGAGCCTCTGGCCTTCACCGCCACCATCGCCCTTCTCGTGGCCCTCGCCACGCTGACCCTGCTTGCCGGGCCAATCACCGACTGGCTGACCAACACCGCCGCCACGCTTTACGCGCCCGAGGGTTACATCAGCGCCACCCGGTTGGAGGCCGTGCAATGAAACGCCTCTTCCCGCACCCGTTCCTGACACTCACGCTGATCGTCTTCTGGTTTCTTCTGGTCAACCAGTGGAAGGTCGGCAGCCTGGTGATGGCCCTCATCCTCGCGACCGTGATCCCGCACCTTACCTCGGCCTGGTGGCCGGACCGGCCGCGCGTCAAACGCCCTTTCGGACTTGCCGCCTATGCGCTCCTCGTCCTCTGGGACGTGATCGTCGCCAATTTCCAGGTCGCGCGCATCGTCCTTTTCATGCCGCGTGACAAGATCCGCTCCGCCTGGGTCACCGTCCCGCTTGATCTGCGCGCGCCTGAGGCGATCACCCTCCTCGCCGGCACCATCACCATGACCCCCGGCACGCTCACCGCCGACATGTCGGCCTGCGGGCGCGCCCTTCTCATCCACTCGCTGCATGCCCCCGACCCCGACGCCGTCCGCGATGACATCAAGGCCCGCTACGAATCCCGGCCTGAAAAGGATTTTCGAATGATCCTGCCCTATGCCCTTCTCTTCATGATCGGCTGCATCTGCGCGGCGCTGATCCTGAACCTGATCCGCCTCTTCACCGCCCACACGGTGACGGACCGGATCCTGACGCTGGACACGATGACCGTGAACGCCCTCGCCCTTGTCGTCCTTTACGGCATCTCGGCGGGCACCGGCCTGTATCTGGAGGCGGCGATCCTTCTGGCCCTGACCGGCTTTGTCGGCACCGTCGCCTACTGTAAGTACCTCCTCAGGGGGAGCATCATCGAATGACCCTTCCCTTCGCGATTGACCTCTTTCTGTCGGCCCTCCTCGTCGGCGGTGGCCTCTTCGCCCTGATCGGCAGCTACGGCCTTCTCCGCTTGCCGCAGCCGATGCAGCGCCTGCATGCGCCGACCAAGGCCACCACCATCGGCGTGGGCGCGGCCCTTGTCGTCTCCGCGCTCGACCTTCTCCCGCAGGGCCTGGTCAGCTGGCAAGAGATCCTGATCACCATCTTCCTCCTCCTCACCGCACCGATTTCGGCGCTGTTCCTGGCCAAGACCCTCCTTTTGCGGCATGAGGATCCCGCCACCCTGCCCGACAGCGGCACCGGCAGGCCCTGGGCCACCCTGTCCGAAGACCGCTCCGACTTTTGATATTTGACCATCCGGTCAATAATTCGCCATCCCGACCCTTGCCACCAAAGGTCCCCGCATGGCATCGTCCCACAAAGACCCCCTGC
>JAAUPC010000091.1 GCA_012036325.1 Paracoccaceae bacterium | reverse complement strand
ATCCTCCATGCCGCCGAGGGGCCAGCGCAAGCGCCAGCCCCTCGACCACAAGCACCAGTCCGATGGCTAGGACCGATGAGACTCATGTCAGCCCAGCCTCACGGCGTGGCGGGCGCCGGATCCCCGTCGCGGAGGGCCGGGGCGCGTTCCGACCGAAGGTAGTCGAAAAACTCGCTGTCAGGCTGCATCACGATGCTGGAGTTATCGCCCCGCAGCGAGGCTTCGTAGGCCGTCAGTGACCGGATGAACGAGAAGAACTCCGGATCGCGGCTGAAGGCCCCCGCCAAGATGGCGTTGCGTTCGGCGTCGGCCTCACCGCGGATCACCTCGGCCTGGCGGCGGGCGTCCGAGGTCAGTTCGACCACCGTCCGGTCAGCCGTCGCCCGCACGCGCTGCGCGGCTTCACCACCGCGGGCGATTTCATCGGCCGCTTCGCGCTGCCGTTCGGCCCGCATCCGGTTGAAGGTCGCATCGAGGTTCTGCTCGGGCAGGTCGGTGCGGGTCAGACGGACGTCAACCACCTCGATCCCCAGGTTCGCGGCCTGCCGGCGGGCAATGTCGCGGATCTGGTTCATCAGGGCGGTGCGGTCTTCCGACAGCACGCGGTTCGACGGGACCGAACCCAGTACTTCCTGGATCGCCGGGTTCACGATGCTTTCCAGACGCCGCAGCGCTTGCGCCTCGGCCCCGGTGCCCACGGCTTCGCGGAAGCGGACCAGGTCCGTGATCCGCCAGCGGGCGAAAGCGTCAACCACCAGACGGCGGTCATCGAGCATGGTGACTTCGATCGGCGCGGTCGGCAGGCCAAGGATGCGGTCTTCGTAATAGACCACTTCCTGGATCAAGGGCAGCTTGAACCCAAGGCCGGGCTCTTGCTTGACCTGGGTCACCTGGCCGAATTGTAGGACCAGCGCCTTCTTGCGTTCGTCCACGATGAAGACCGAGGACAACAGCACGCCCAGGACCAGCACGACAGCCGGAACAATATACATCGCGCGCATCAGTTCGTCCCTCCCGTCGAAGCACCGGCAGCGGGGGCCGCGGCACGGCCACCCAGTTCATTCAGCGGCAGGAAAGGCACGACGCCCTGGCCCGCTTCGCCCCCCCGACACGCCATCAAGGATGACCTTGTTCATGCCGCTGAAGACGCGTTCCATGGTTTCCAGATAAAGGCGGCGGCGGGTGACTTCCGGGGCCTTGACGTATTCGTCATAGACCGAGATGAAGCGCGCCGCTTCCCCTTGCGCTGCGTTGACGGCCTGGGCGCGGTAGGCCTCGGCCTCTTCCAGAAGCTGGGCGGCGGCACCGCGCGCACCTGCGGTCACGCGGTTGGCATAGGCATCGGCCTCGCTTTCCAGCGTGTCGCGCTGCTGCTGAGCTGCCTGCACTTCGCGGAACGCATCCAGCACCTCACGCGGGGGTTGGGCGCGCTGCAGGTTGACGCGGATCACGCTGATGCCGGCATTGTAGCTGTCCAGCGTCGCCTGGACCTGAGACTGCACGTCGGCGGCGATGACGCCCCGGTCACGGTTCAGGATCGGCGAGAGTTCGGACCGGGCCACGATGTCGCGCATCGCACTTTCGCTGACGGCGCGGATGGTGTCTTCCGGGTCGGCGAGGTTGAAAAGATAGAGTTCCGGATCAGCGATGTTCCAGACCACCTGAAAGCCGATGTCGACGATGTTCTGGTCCCGCGTCAGCATAAGACCCGTTGCAGTGCCATTTTCACCCGTGCCGATTTCGGTGTTCCGTTCGCCAGTGACCTGAACCTTTTCGTAAGTCACCACGGGCCAGGGCGCAAAGTTCAGACCGGGATTGCCGATGCCTGAGGCTTCGCCGAGGAACAACTCGACCGAGCGTTCTTCAGGCCGCACCGTGTAGAAGGACATGAAGGACCACGCCGCGACCAGCGCAAGCGCGCCAAGAGCAAGGCCCTGCCGCGTGATCACCGGGCCGCCAGAACCGCCACTGCCGCCCGGGCGCCACCGCCACCGCCACCCATCGCCGCCCCGACCACGCCCGCCCATCAGAACGCGCAACTGTTCTTGCCCGCGCTTCACCAGCTGGTCAATTTCCGGGATCTGCGGACCGGGTTCACCCCGACGCCCACCGCGACGATCATCATCCTCGCCGTTGCCCTTGTTCCGGTCGTCCCCGCCCGAGCCGCCACCGCCGCCCCACGGACCGCCACTTCCTGCCATCGATCAGAACCTTTCTTTTCGCATCTTGCCTTAGCTGGTCATGATGGGCGCAAAATCAAGCGGCCATCATGCCACAGCCTGAATTCTTCAGGCGCTTCTTGTCGGTTTGCGCATGGTTACCAGTTCCTCGGCCATCGTGGGATGGACCGCGCAGGTGCGGTCAAAGTCTTCCTTTGTCGCCCCCATGCGGATGGCGACGGCGGCCAGCTGGATCATTTCGCCCGCTTCCGGCGCCACGATGTGGCAGCCAAGAACCTTGCGGGTGGTTTGGCTTACGATCAGCTTCATCAGCACTCGGTCCGGCCGGCCGGCGAAGGCGGTCTTCATCGGGCGGAAGGCGGTGGCGTAAACCTCGATCGGTTCCTGTTCGCGCGCGGCTTCCTCGGACAGCCCGACCGACCCCATTTCGGGCTGGGTGAAGACGGCCGAGGCGACAAGTTCGTGGTCAAACGCCGTGGGTTTGCCGCCAAAGACGGTATCGGCAAAGGCGTGGCCTTCGCGGATGGCAACGGGGGTCAGGTTGATCCGGCCCGTCACATCGCCCACGGCAAAGATCGAGGGCACGGCGGTCTGGCTGAAGCGGTCAACCACGATCTGGCCCTGACGGCCCAAGGGAACGCCCAGCGCCTCAAGCCCCAGCCCTTCGATGTTCGGCCTGCGCCCGGTGGCATACATCACCAGGTCAAACTCCGCCTCGCTGCCATCAGTGGCCACGGCGCGAATGCCGGTCGCGGTGCGATCCAGCCGCATCAGATCGGTGCCACAGCGGATGTCGATCCCGCCCGCGCGCATGGCATTGGCGACATGGCCGCGCGCTTCGTCATCAAAGCCGCGCAGGATCTGTGCACCGCGGTAATACTGGCAGACCTCTACACCCAAGCCGTTCAGGATGCAGGCGAATTCGCTGGCAATATAGCCGCCGCCGACGATGAGGGCGCGCTTTGGCAGGCTGGGGAGATGGAACATCTCATTCGAGGTAACGGCGAGGTCCGCCCCCGGGATTTCCGGCACGAAAGGCCGCCCGCCGGTGGCGATCAGGATATGGCGCGCGGTGAATTCCTGGCCCCCGGCCAGCCGGACGCGGTGGGCATCCACCAGCGTGGCGCGGGCATCGTGGATCGTGACGCCCGCGTTCGTCAGGGTGTTGCGGTACGCAGCTTCAAGCCGGTCAAGTTCCGCTTCCAGCCTGGTGCGGAAGGCCGTCCAGTCAAAGGTACCACCTGTCACGTCCCAGCCGTAGGACCGCGCGTCTTCGAATGCTTCGGGGAAGCCGCTGGCGAAGACCATCAGCTTTTTCGGCACGCAGCCCCGGATGACGCAGGTGCCGCCCATGCGGCTTTCTTCGGCCAGACCGACCTTCGCGCCGTATTCACCGCTGGCGATGCGCGCCGCGCGCACGCCCCCGGACCCGCCGCCGATGACGAAAAGATCATAGTCAAAGGTCAAAGGGTCAGTCCCCCAGGTCGGCGAAGATATTGGCGCTTTGGGCCAGATCGACCGACCCATCCTCGACCCGGCCGGTGTTGATGTCGCGCACTGTCACCCGGCCATCGCCATGGCCGATGACCACGATGTCACAGATATCGATGAAGAGGCCATTTTCCACCACGCCCGGGATCTGGTTCAGGACCAGCGCCAGCTGACGCGGATTGCCGATCCGGCGCAGGTTGAGGTCAAGGATCAGGTTGCCCTCATCGGTGCGCAAGGGCAGGGCCTTATCCATCCGCAAGGAAACCTCACGGTTCAGGACATCCAGGCTGTACAGCGTTTCCTCGATCAGCGCCTTGGTGGTCTGCCATCCGAAGCCGATCACCTCAACCGGCAGGGGGAAGGCGCCCAGCTGCGCCACCTCTTTCGCGGCATCGGCGATCACGATCATCCGGTCGCTGGCGGTGGCCACGATCTTTTCCTGCAAAAGCGCCGCCCCGCCGCCCTTGATGAGGTTAAGGTTGGGGTCAAACTCATCCGCGCCGTCGATGGTCAGGTCCAGCCATTTGACGTCATCCATGCCGACGACGGGCACGCCCAATTCGCGCGCAAGGTCTGCCGTCCGGCGCGAGGTGGCGACGCAAGTGACCTTCAACCCCTCTTCGCGGATGCGTTCGGCCAGGCAGCGGACCATCCAGGCGGCGGTCGATCCGGTGCCGAGGCCCAGCTTCATCCCGGTTTCGACGAAATCCACCGACTTGCGGGCAGCGGCATATTTGGCCTTGTCGATGGGCGAAAGCTCGGCGGTCATGGCAGCACTCCCCTTCTTTTGCCCCTCGCATAGCGCAAAGGTCGCCGAAGGGCGAGAGGGTTCTGATCCCCGGCCGCAGGCCATGAAGGCGATTCAGGTCGGATTCCGGCCTGCCTGCATGTGGAATGGGCGGTTCAGGTCACCTCATCCAACCGCAGGAGGGCCTGACGCAGTTCCTCCTGCGCCAGGGCGCCGTCCTGATTGGCGTCCAGCGTCATCAGCGCGCGCAGCACGGACGCTTCGGCGTCGGTCAGGGCGCGCAGAGCGGCGGCTTGCCCTTCGATCCGCATCTCGGCGCTGTCAATCCGGGTGTCGGCGTTGACATCGGCCGCGGTGAACTGCCGTTCAAGCCTGCCCCGCGCGGTGGCACTAGCTGCGCGCAGGGTGACGGCAAGCTCCTCCCGGGTGACGGTGCCATCGTTATCAAGATCCATCGCCAGAAGCCGCCGCATGGCACTGGCCCGGGCGGCGGCGCGTTCCAGCGCGACATGCTCCTCAATCCCGGCGGGTGTCAGGCCGGTGGGGCCGCCAAAGCCCGCGATCACATCTTCCGCCATCAGGCGGAACCGGTCAGGGTCCTTGCGCATCGCGTCTTCCAAGGGGCCTACCCCCTCAGCCCATGCGGTCTGGAGCATGACCAGCATCCCCAGCATCACCGCCGCCACGACCTTGACCATTCTCCCCTCCTCCATCGGGCACCTGACTTTTTCACTCTGCCATGGGCATGGTTGACGGCTGGTTAACCGTGCCCTGCCGCGAAAGGCCCCCCGCGATGCGCCCAATTGGCAGCAGGGGGTCGCTTTTCGCCCTGCATCGGGGCAAGCTTTGCGCAAGGCTTTGCGCCAGACCCCCCATTGGTGGCCGATGTACAGACTGCACTATGCCCCGGACAACGCCTCGCTTGTCATCCGCCTTGTGCTGGATGGGGCGGGAATTCCCTATCAGACCGCGCTGGTGGACCGGGCGAGGCGCCAACAGGACGGCCCGGCCTATCGTGCGCTGAACCCGACTGGCCTGATCCCGACGCTGGAAACGCCCGTGGGGCCGATTTCCGAAACCGGGGCGATCCTTCTTTGGCTGTCGGACATGCACCAGCTTGGCCCTTCGCCACAATCGCCGGACCGGGGGGTGTTCCTGAGATGGCTGTTCTTTCTGTCCAACAGCGCCCATGCCGACCTGCGCCAGATCTTCTATCCGCATCAATACTGCCCGGTTGATGCCCATCCCGGCCACCGGGTGATGATGGCCGCGCGGATGCTGGACCATTTCGCCCTTCTTGACAGTGCCGCCCAGCAAAGGCCCACCCTTTTCGCCGCCGGCAAGCCTTTGGGTGCCTATGCGGTCACCCTGACCCGGTGGAGCGCGCTTTACCCCGCGAACGCCCCGCGCTGGTTTGACCTGGCCAACTTCCCCACGCTTTTCGCCTTGGCCGAGGCGCAAGAGGCGCGGGTAGAAACCCCGGTCATCGCCCGCGCCGAAGGGCTTGGCCCCCACCCCTTCACCCGACCAGAACCCCCCAACCCCCCGGAAGGCAGCGTGCTGTGACCCTGACGCTTTGGCATATCCCTGACTGGGCCTCCTCGATCATCCGGCTGGCGCTGGAGGAGCAAGGCCAGCCCTATGACCTGCGCCTGATGGACTGGGACGCAGGCGATCTCAACGCTCCTGCCTTCCGGGCGGTCAACCCGCTTGGGCTGATCCCGGCCATAGAAACCCCTGACGGCCCGATGTTTGAAACGGCAGCCATCCTTCTGTGGCTGAACGCGCGCCACGGTGGCCTTGCCCCGGCCCCGACCGACCCGGCGCGGGCGGCCTTCCTGTCCTGGCTGATGTTCACCTCGAACACCGTCCACCCCACGGTAATGGCGCTTGTCCACCCCGACCGTCCCGGAGGCCCCGATGCGTCGGATGAGGTGGGACGACTGGCCTTGGAACGCCTGACCGAACAGGCCGCTCATCTGGAAAGCCTCCTGACCACTCAGGCCCCGCACTGGCTGACCCCGGCCCAGCCCGCGCTTGGGCATTACCTTGGCATCCTCTTCCGCTGGGCCACCTATCTGCCCGAAGACCCCGCCTTGCGCTTTACCCTTGCCCCCTTCCCCGCCCTTCACGCCGCACTGTCCGCGCATGAGGCCACCCCCGCCGCCCGCCGCGTGGCAGTGGCCGACAGCCTGGGCCCCCACCCCTATACCGCACCCGAGATGCCCGCATGACCCTGACCCTGCACCACGCGCCCGACTTCGCCTCGACCATCATCCGCTTTGCGCTGGAAGAGCTGGAGCTGCCCCACACCATCGCCCTTGCTGATATCGAGGGCGGCGCACTGGCCAGCGCCGATTACCGCCGCGTGAACCCTGTGGGCCTGATCCCGGCACTGGAAACCCCTGACGGGCCGATCTTTGAGACGGCGGCGATCCTTCTCTGGCTGGTCGACCAGACCGGTCGGCTGGGCCCCGGCCCGAACGACCCGGACCGGGGGGCTTTCCTCTCTTGGCTCTTCTTCACCTCAAACGCGCTGCATCAGGCGGCGCTGGCGATG
This sequence comes from Paracoccaceae bacterium, assembly GCA_012036325.1. GTDB lineage: Bacteria > Pseudomonadota > Alphaproteobacteria > Rhodobacterales > Rhodobacteraceae > Tabrizicola. The sequence goes on along the minus strand of JAAUPC010000091.1, from coordinate 3,925 downwards.
TTCTACCCGCACCGCCCGGCGGGTGAGGCGAACAGTGCCGCCGCCCAGGCCGAGGCGCATGCCCAGATCATCGCCCGGCTTGGCCTGATCGAAGGTCTGATCGCCAGCCGCCGCCCAAGCTGGCTGTCCGTGGACCATCCCGGCGTTCTGGGCTATTACATTGGCGTTCTGGTGCGCTGGCTGATCCTGCTGCCACCCGCGCCCTACGCGCTTGATCTGGCCGACTTCCCGAACGTTCGCGCGGTCCTTGCCGCCCATGAATCCCGACCCGCCGCTTTGCGCGTTGCCGATGCCGATGGCCTTGGCCCCACCCCGTTCACCAACCCGAGGGTCTGATGTTCCTTTCTGTCTTCGACATGTTCAAGGTCGGCATCGGCCCCTCTTCATCGCACACCATGGGCCCGATGGTCGCCGCCGCGCGCTTCCTTGACCTGATGCGCGCCTCGCCCTTCCATTTCCACGGGCTAACGGCGTCGCTGCATGGCTCTCTCGCCTTCACCGGGGTCGGCCATGCCACTGACCGCGCCACGGTTCTTGGGCTGGCAGGCTTCGCGCCTGACACCTATGACGCCGAAAAGGCCGAAACCGCCTTTGCCCGGATCCGCGACATCAAAACCGTTGAGGTTCCCGGCCTGCCGCCCCTGCAGTTCGACCCGCTGAAGGACCTGCATTTCGACTTCGGCCCCGCCCTGCCCGGCCACGCCAATGGCATGATCCTGAAAGCCACCGACGCGCAGGGCGACGTGATCCTGCAGGAAACCTACTACTCCATTGGTGGCGGGTTCGTCCTGACCGCGGGCGAAATGGCCGAGGCTGGCGGCAAAAGGTCGAAGGCCCGCGCCGATGTGCCCTTTCCGTTTGAGACGGCGGCCGAGATGCTGCAGATGGCCCATGCTTCGGGCCTATCGATCGCGCAGATGAAGCGGCAGAATGAGTTGCGGTTCCGCACGGGCACCGAGATTGACGCCGGCATCGCCCGCCTCTGGCAGGTGATGAACGACTGCATCGACCGGGGGATGAAGGGCACGGGCATCCTTCCCGGGGGCCTGAAGGTCCGCAGGCGGGCGAAGGGCATCCATGACGCGCTGATGGCCGAACGCGGCCTGAACCTGACCCCGCCGCATACGATCAACGACTGGATGTCGCTTTATGCCATGGCGGTGAATGAGGAAAATGCCGCAGGCGGTCAGGTGGTGACCGCCCCTACCAACGGTGCTGCAGGGGTGGTGCCGGCGGTGATCCGGTATTACCTTGACCATGTGCCGGGCGCCTCACAGGCCAAGGTCGCCGATTTCCTTCTGACCGCCGCCGCCATCGGCGGGCTTTGCAAGCACAACGCCAGCATTTCGGGCGCGGAATGCGGCTGTCAGGCCGAAGTCGGCAGTGCTGCCGCGATGGGGGCGGCAGGCCTTGCTGCGGTGTTGGGCGGCACGCCGGAACAGGTGGAAAACGCTGCCGAGATTGCGCTGGAACACCATCTTGGCATGACCTGCGATCCGGTGAAGGGCCTGGTGCAGGTGCCTTGCATCGAAAGGAACGGATTGGGCGCGATCAAGGCGGTCTCAGCCGCGAGCCTGTCGCTCCGCGGTGATGGCCAGCACCTTGTCAGCCTGGACGCCTGTATCGAGACGATGCGCCAGACCGGCCAGGACATGCACGAAAAGTACAAGGAAACCAGCCTTGGCGGGCTGGCGGTGAACGTCCCGAACTGCTGACCCACCCGCGCGCCTTGCGCCTGACCGCGAAGCCTCCGGCGGGAGTTTTTGGAAAAAGAGCAAGCCGCTTTGCTCTTTTCAAAAATACTCTGGGGGTTTGGGGGTGAAACCCCCATCGCCCGAGCCGGTTGGCGCGCCTCTTCGCGCGCCAGAGGCGAGACAAAGGGCCTTCGCGCGGAACGCGCTCCTTTTGGAACCCGCCCGCACGACGGCAATGTCGTTTTCAGACTGGCAACGCCCCGGTGCCCGGGCTAGGCAAGGGCATGGCCAAGGATACCACGCTGCAGGGCATCATCCTGATGCTCATCTTCTGCATGATCGCGCCGCTTCTGGACGTGTCGGCCAAGCTTGCGGCCGAAGGCGGCATTCCGGTCGGCCAGATCACCACCGCGCGGTTCGTCGTGCAGATGCTGCTCATGCTGCCCGTGGTCCTGGTCATGGGCCTCTCGTTGCGCCTGACCCCACGCGCGCTGGCCTTCATCATCTTTCGGGCGGTGTTCCTGATCCTGTCGACCTTTTCCTTCGTCTCGGGCATCGCTGTCATGCCCGTGGCCGACGCGCTTGCCATCGCCTTTGTCGAGCCCTTCATCCTTCTGGTCCTGGGCTCCTTCATCTTCGGTGACCATGTCGGCCCGCGCCGGATCGCGGCCTGTGCCGTGGGGTTCGGCGGCGCGCTGCTGGTCATCCAGCCGTCGATCCAGGTCTTCGGGCTGGTGGCGCTTTGGCCCCTGGGCACGGCTTTCTTCTTTGCCTTTTACATGCTGGTCACCCGGGCCATCTCGGCCTGGATGCACCCGGTCACGATGCAATTCCACACCTCGTGGACCGGCCTGCTGATCTGCCTGCCGGTCATGGCCCTGGCCAACGGCACCGGCGCCCTGCCGCTGGACCCGGTCTGGCCCGAGGGGCTGAACTGGCTTTGGCTGATCGGGGTCGGCTTCTGGGCGGCGCTCAGCCACATGTCGATGACCTATGCCCTGAAATTCGCGCCCTCGGCCACCCTTGCCCCCCTGCATTATTCCGAGATCGTCGTCGCCGTCGCCCTTGGCTACCTGATCTTCGGCGATTTCCCGAACCCGATGACCTGGGCCGGGATCGCGGTCATCGTCGCCTCGGGCCTTTACATCATCCACCGTGAGCGGATGTCGGCCCGCGTGCTGGCACAGGCGGTGCCGCACATAATCCCCTGATCGCCGCATCCAGCCGCCGCCGCGGCAGGATGACCAGCATGCCCGGGCGATCAAACTCGAGCACCACCTGCCGCGCGGTGACCCGGTTCGAGGTGCCAATCGCGCCATCAGGTGCAAAGCCGATGTCCGCAATCGGCCATTCGAGCCCGGCACTGCGCCCGGTCACGGGACCCATGGGGAAAAGGGACAGCGGGTCATTGACCCCAAGCGTCAGTTCCAGCCGCGCGGGGGCGGCAAAGGCCAAGTCTTGCGGCCCGATCAGGATGCAGCGTTGCGCCGCCCGCTGGATCAGCGTGTTCATCGCTGCAAGGCCATGATCCAGCCGCGCCCCGGCAAAACCCAGCGCCAGAACCAGAGGCGCCTTTATCGACCGCAGCGCTTTGTCAAAGTCGGTCGTCGCCTGTTCCGGCATCAGATGCTGGCGGTCCTGCGGGATCATGGCCCGCGCCACATTGGACAGCGAATCAAAGTCGCCGATCACCGCCTCGGGCATCACGCCAAGGCGCAAAAGCCGGTCCGCCCCCCCATCCGCCGCGACCATGACCGGCGCACGCGACTGGCAAAGCCGCAAGTCGCGACGCCGGAAAGGGCCCCCTCCGGCCAGCGTTACCCCATGTAAGGTCTGGACAATCGCGGGTTTCATGCAAAACTGTATCCAATTAAGGCAGGTTTCTTGAGGTCCGGCCACAATCAATCCATCAAATTACCCCGGTCTGTCCATGCATTAGGGCACTATGTGGTTCAGTGTTGCGGTGCAAGAAGGCGAAAGGCTGTCATGTCATGACCAGTGAAAGCAAAATCCTGACGGTGTCGTACGGCACGTTCAGCTGCACGCTGGAAGGCTTCGATGATCCCTTCAACACGATGAAGGCCATCGCCGAGTATTTCCGCGACCTCACCGCTGAAGACCGCTATTTCGGGGCCGAGCCGCCCCAGCCCGACGCCGCCATGCTGCACCGCATTGCCGAGCGTGAGGTGTCCCGCCTGGTCGATTCCCGCGTGCGCGAAAACGGCGTGCAT
>JAAUPC010000090.1 GCA_012036325.1 Paracoccaceae bacterium | reverse complement strand
TGCGGCCTCGCCCGCGCCAACTTCAAGGACATCGACCGCTGCTGGGAGGCCGTGCGCCACGCCCGCTCCCCGAGGATCCACACCTTCATCGGCACCTCCCCCTCCACCGCGCGATCCCGAACCTTGACATGGACCAGATGGCCGAGCGGATCCATGAAACGGTGACCCACGCCCGCAACCTCTGCGACAACGTCCAATGGTCGCCGATGGACGCGACGCGGACGGAACATGACTACCTCTGCCGTGTGGTCGAAATCGCGATCAAGGCCGGGGCCACGACGATCAACATCCCCGATACCGTCGGTTACACCTATCCGATGGAGAGCGCGAAGATCATCCGCATGCTGCTCGAACGCGTCCCTGGCGCGGACAGCATCATCTTCGCCACCCACTGCCACAATGACCTCGGCATGGCGACCGCCAACTCCCTCGCCGCCGTCGAAGCGGGGGCCCGCCAGATCGAATGCACGATCAACGGCCTTGGCGAACGCGCCGGCAACACCGCCCTCGAAGAGGTGGTGATGGCGATGAAAGTCAGGAATGACATCCTGCCCTTCCAGACCGGCATCGACACCACCAAGATCATGGGCCTCTCGCGCCGTGTGGCCACCGTCTCGGGCTTTGCGGTCCAGTTCAACAAGGCCATCGTCGGCAAGAATGCCTTCGCGCATGAATCCGGCATCCATCAGGATGGCATGTTGAAGAACCGCGAGACGTTCGAGGTGATGCGTCCGGAGGATGTCGGCCTGACCGGAACTTCGCTGCCCCTGGGCAAGCATTCGGGCCGGGCCGCGCTGCGCGCCAAGCTGAAGGATCTGGGCTTTGATCTCGCCGACAACCAGCTGAACGATGTCTTCGTGCGGTTCAAGGCGCTCGCCGACCGCAAGAAAGAGGTCTACGACGATGACCTTGTCGCCCTTGTCTCGGATGAACAGACCAACGACGCCCATGAATTCCTGCAGCTGAAGAAACTGCGGGTGATCTGCGGCACCGAAGGCCCGCAAGAGGCGGAGATGGTGCTGGCCATCGACGGCAAGGATCACCACATTGACGCCACCGGCGACGGCCCGGTCGATGCGGCCTTCATGTGCGTGAAGATGCTGTTCCCGCACAAGGCGCGGCTGCAGGTCTATCAGGTCCACGCCGTGACCGAAGGCACCGACGCGCAAGCCACGGTTTCGGTCCGGCTTGAGGAGGATGGCCGCATCGTCACCGGCTCATCCGCCGATACTGACACCATCGTCGCCTCCACCAAGGCCTATATCAACGCGCTCAACCGCCTCATCATCCGCCGCCAGAAGACGGCCCCGGGTGAGGATGTGAAGACCGTCAGCTACCACGGGGAATGAACGAGAGGGGGGTGCCTCGCTTGGGGTACTTCGCCTTCAAAAGGCGCGTTCAAGGTTTGGAATCTGGCGAAGCGATCAGCGGCGGCAATGCGGGACGAAGCGGACCTCTGCCCGTACGTCGCGAATGACCACTCTTGGGGTTGTTCGTTCGGTGATCACGAAATACTCTTACACTATGGTTGCAGAAATTTTCACTATTCCCTTTATTCTCGGTCCAATAACTTGCATTGCCGTATCCTTTTGGATCGTCGTGCGTCAGATGACAAGATCTAGTCTAAGGAACGGTTGTTTTGTTCTAGCTGTTTTGCTCCAGATACTTCTGATTACACTACCGTTCTTTCTCCACAACTTGTCTCTTGGTGAAGCTGGTCTGGCTGAATTTACCAGTTGTCCAAACAGCCAAGAGTATTGTGACGAGTTCTTTGAGGTAGAGGCCTTAAGGGACCGTTTCTTCTTCCATTCAATCACAGCTTTCTGGATCGGTGTCACCGTGTGGCTCCTGACGTTTTTGCTCAGATCGCCGAAAGCCGACGTTTCCCGGTGAAGCGGCATTCGACGCTCAGGACTCAAAGCCGCCGCCGATCTTCAAACTGAAGCTCCCCTCACAACCCCCCGAACCAGCCCCTGACTGCCGCCGTATGCACGACCAGCGCCGGGGTCTTTGACCATTGTGCCAGAAGCTCGGCCCAGGTCAGCGCGACAAAGGTCACATCATCGCCCTTCACGGCAAGGGCAAAGCTGCTGACCTCAGCCCGGTGGCGGGCGATGGCGGCAGGCTCGACGGGCTTGCCATTGCCCCAGCTTTGCGGCTCGGCATGCAGGTAGACCAGCACCGCCCCGCGCGCACGTTTCACCGCCTGGGTGCGCAGGGCGTAGGCCTGTTTCACCAGGGTCACGGCGTCAAGGTGACCGAAGGTCTGTTGTCCCGAAGTCAGCGCCTTGCGGATGGCGCCAAAGCGTCCCATGCCGGGCCCCCAGTCGCGCGCATCGAAGGGTTCGGTAAAGGCCACGGCCTTGGCCGGACGAAACGTCTGATAGCGTTTCGAGGCGACCCCAACCAATGTTGTCGGCGTGGTCACCACGGCGTCCAGCCTTGGATGGCGAACCCCGCGCATCGGCAACTGCATCTCGACCCCAAGCTCCACCGTTTCCGGCAGGCCCATGGGCACGCCGGGAAAGGGCAAAAGCTGCCGGGGCCGGTCCAGAAACCAGCCAAAGGTATTGGCCACCAGCGCGGCCGAAGAGTCAGGACTGTCCAAGGTCAGCCCGGCAGCCGGCAAGGGCAGCCAGCACGGCCTCGGCCGGAACGCCGGGAAGGAATGGGGTATCGGTCATACTTTCATCTCTTGCAGCGTATTGCCGCCGTCCACAACCAGCATTGCGCCGGTGACATAGGACGCCTCCTCTGACGCGAGGAACAGCGCACAGGTCGCCACCTCATCGGGCGTGCCGGGGCGGCCGACGGGGGTGCGCCTGCCCGCGCGGATCTCTCCGGGGCTGGAGCTTGTCGTGGCGATCCACCCCGGCAGGACGGCGTTGCAGGTGATGCCGCGCCCCCCATACTCCAACGCGATGGACCGGGTCATCCCGGTGACCGCCGCCTTCGCCGTAGCATAGGCGGACGATCCGTCGATGGTCACCATAGGGCCAGTGACCGAACTGATGTTGACGATCCGGCCATAGCCGCGCGCCACCATCCCCGGCAGGGCGGCGCGGCAACAGTGGAAGGTGGTGTTGATGTTCAGCGCCATGTGATGCGCCCAAGCCGTGTCGGACCAATCGGCCAGCTGCCCGCGCCTCACCCGCTTGCCGGTCCGCACCATCCCTGCATTGTTGACCAACACGCTGACCGGACCAAGGTGAGCCGTGACCGCCGCGAACAATTCCGCCGCTTGGGCGGGGTCGGTCAGATCGGCGATATGGGCCATCACCCCAAGCTCATCCCCCCGGTGATGGATGCGCTTGCTGGTGGCGGTGATGCAGACCCTTGCCCCGCCCGCCACGAGCGCCCGCGCGATGGCAAAGCCGATTCCCCCTGCCGATCCGGCCCCTGTCACCAGCGCCACCCGCCCCGCTACGCCCGCCATTTTTCACCCCCGCCAGACACCCATCTGGCCGCAGGATCGGCCGCAGGTTCGTTTAGGTCAATTGTCTTGCAATCAGTTCCAGCATATACGGCCCAAAACAGCAGATTTCTGCAATCCATCGCCCCGACACGATTGTGTAAGCGGCGCTCCGCGCGCTGTGCTACAAGGCCTTTCGCTCCCCTGCACAGGTCCTTATATGAAGGCGCCCGCCTTCGACCGTGAGTCGCCGGGACATACTGCCTGCATGTGGGGACCCCTTAGGATGTCTGTTTTTTCCGGTCTGTTTTCGTCTGACATGGCGATTGACCTCGGCACGGCGAACACGCTGGTCTACATCCGCGGCAAGGGGATCGTCCTGAACGAACCTTCGGTCGTGGCCTATCATGTGAAGGACGGCAAGAAGGTCGTGCTGGCTGTGGGCGAAGATGCCAAGCTGATGCTCGGCCGCACCCCCGGCACGATCGAGGCGATCCGCCCGATGCGGGATGGCGTGATTGCCGACTTCGAAGCCGCCGAAGAGATGATCAAGCACTTCATCCGCAAGGTGCACAAACGGTCGACCTTCTCGAAACCCAAGATCATCGTCTGCGTCCCCCACGGCGCGACCCCGGTCGAAAAGCGCGCCATCCGGCAGTCGGTTTTGTCCGCCGGGGCCAAGCGCGCCGGGCTGATCGCCGAACCGATTGCCGCCGCCATCGGGGCGGGAATGCCGATCACCGAACCGACCGGCAACATGGTTGTCGACATCGGCGGCGGCACGACCGAGGTCGCGGTTCTGTCGCTTGGCGATATCGTCTATGCCCGGTCCGTCCGCGTTGGTGGTGACCGGATGGATGAAGCGATTGTCAGCTACCTGCGCCGCCACCAGAACCTTCTGATCGGTGAGTCCACCGCCGAACGGATCAAGACCAGCATCGGCACCGCGCGGATGCCCGATGACGGGCGCGGCGCGTCGATGACCATTCGCGGCCGTGACCTTCTGAACGGTGTGCCGAAGGAAACCGAGATCAACCAGGCCCAGGTTGCCGAAGCCCTCGCCGAACCCGTCCAGCAGATTTGCGACGCGGTGATGCAGGCGCTGGAAGCCACGCCCCCGGACCTTGCAGCGGACATCGTTGACCGTGGCGTGATGCTGACCGGCGGCGGGGCGCTTCTGGGAGACCTTGACCTCAGCTTGCGCGAACAGACCGGCCTTTCGATTTCGGTGGCCAATGAGTCACTGAATTGTGTTGCCCTCGGCACCGGGAAAGCGCTGGAATATGAGAAGCAGCTTCGGCATGTGATCGACTACGATACCTGAGACCGGACGCGCCTGCGCCTGCGGCCCAGGTTGACCCGACGAAAGGCTGACCCTTGGCGAAGACCCGCATAGGACCGGAAGAGTTCTCGCGCCCGCTGCGCCGATTGCTGGTCGGAATCGCGGTGTTACTTTTGCTTGGACTGTTCCTTCTCTGGCGGATCGACAGCCCCCGCGTGGAACGCTTTCGCGCCGGGCTGATCGATGCGGTGGTGCCGAACCTTGATTGGGCGATGCGCCCGGTCACCATGGTGGCGGGCATGGTGGATGACTTCCAGTCCTACACCCGCATCTACGAACAGAACCAGGAATTGAAGCGGGAACTCCAGCAGATGAAGGCCTGGAAAGAGGCCGCCCTGCAGCTGGAGCAGAAGAACGCCCGCTTGCTGGACCTGAACAACGTCCGGCTTGACCCGAAATTCACCCATGTCACTGGCGTGGTCATGGCTGACAGCGGCAGCCCCTTTCGCCAGTCGGTCCTGCTGAACGTCGGCGCGCGGGACGGCATCCGTGACGGCTGGGCCACGATGGATGGCATCGGTCTGGTCGGCCGCATCTCGGGCGTGGGCGACCGCACGGCGCGGGTGATCCTGGTCACCGACAGCAACAGCCGCATCCCGGTGACGATCCAGCCTTCCGGGCAAAAGGCGCTTTTGTCCGGCGACAACTCTCCCTTGCCGCCGCTGGAGTTTATTGAAGACACCGATGAAGTCCGCCCCGGTGACCGCGTTGTCACTTCGGGCGATGGCGGGGTGTTCCCGGCGGGGCTTTTGGTGGGCCAAGTGGCTTTGGGCACTGACAAACGGCTGCGCGTGGTGCTGGCGGCCGATTACCAGCGGCTGGAATTCCTGCGCGTGTTGCGCAGCCATGAGCTTGAGCCGATCACCGACCCCGGCAATCTGGTGGCCCCGCCGGTGCTGCCGCCCTTGCCCGACACCTCGGCCGCAGCGCTGGAATCAGCGGCGGGTGCACAGCCTGCGGAAACCGAAGGCGGCGATGTCGAGGCAGCGGGATCGGGCCTTGCCGAAGGCGCGGATGCGGGGGCCGGGGATGGGTGATTTCTGGCGTCAGGCGCATTGGCTCTTTCGCGCGCTTTTCCTGGCGCTGGCGCTTTTGCTGCTGTTTTTTCGCTTGCTGCCGCTGGGCCACGCGCCGGGCAGCCTGCCAGGGCCGGACCTTCTGTTGTGCCTGATCTTTGCCTGGGTGGTGCGGCGGCCGGAATTCCTGCCGATGCCAATGATCCTTCTGGTGATGCTGGCCGAGGATCTGATCCTGATGCGCCCGCCCGGCCTTTGGACCGCCATCGTCATCCTCGCGACCGAGTTTCTGCGCAGCCGCGTGGCCCTGACGCGAGAGCTGAACTTCGTCGTGGAATGGATGCTGGTGGCCGGGGTGATGCTGGGCATGGTGCTGGCCTACCGGCTGGCGCTGGTGGTGGCCTTCGTGCCGCAGCCGGCCTTCGGCTTTGCCATCGTGCAGTATCTGTGGTCGATTGCACTTTATCCCTTGGTGGTAGCCCTATCGCGGATGGTCCTTGACCTGCGCAAGCCCGCCATGGGCGAAGTGGATGATTTCGGGAGGCGGTTGTGAAGCGCAGCGCACGCGAAACCGAAGACGTGGCGCGCAGCCTGACCCGCCGCACCCTGATGCTGGGCGGCGGCATGGCGGCGATGGTCGCCGTGCTTGGCGTGCGGATGCGCTATCTGCAGGTCGATCAGGCCGATGAATTCAAGCTACTCGCCGAAGAAAACCGCATCAACATCCGCCTGATCCCCCCGGAACGCGGGTTGATCCAGGACCGCAACGGCAAGGTCATCGCCGGGAACGAACAGAACTACCGCGTCGTCATCACGCGGGAAGCGGCGGGCGATGTCGATCTGGTCCTGCGCCGACTGGCCGGGATCATCCCGATCACCCCCGAAGAGCTTGAGCGCACCATCGAAGAGGTCAAGGCCCTGCGCGCTTTTGTGCCCGTCACCGTGGCCGAACGCCTGAGCTGGGAGGATTTCTCCAAGGTCGCCCTCAACGCCCCCGCTTTGCCCGGCGTGGTGCCCGAGGTTGGCCTTTCGCGGCGCTACCCCCTCGACACCGATTTCGCGCATGTGGTGGGCTACGTCGGCCCGGTCAGCGAGAAAGACCTCGAAGGTCTGGAAACCCCCGACCCCCTGCTGAAGATCCCCAAGTTCCAGATCGGCAAGATCGGCGTCGAACGCTGGATGGAAGACACCCTGCGCGGCCGTGCGGGGACGAAGCGGATCGAGGTGAACTCTGCCGGACGGGTGATGCGTGAGCTTGAGCGTCAGGAAGGTGACCCCGGCCTTGATATCCGCCTGACCATCGACGCCGAGGTGCAGAACTTCGCCCAGGCCCGCCTGGGTGAGGAAAGTGCTGCCGCCGTGGTGATGGATGTGACGAACGGCGATGTGATCTGCATCGCCTCGTCCCCGTCCTTCGACCCGAACCTTTTCGTCCGTGGGATCAGCCACACCGACTACAACCTCTTGATGGAGGACGACCACCGCCCGCTGGCCAACAAGACCGTCTCTGGCGCCTACCCGCCCGGATCGACCTTCAAGATGGTCACCGCCCTTGCCGCCTTGGAAGCGGGCGTCATCACCGCCGACACCCGCGTCAGCTGCCCGGGGTTCATCGAATTCGGCGGGCGGCGGTTCCACTGCTGGAAACGCGCCGGGCACGGCACCGTCAGCCTGCAACGCAGCCTTAGCGAAAGCTGTGACGTCTACTATTACGACATCGCCCAGAAGGTCGGGATCGACAAGATCGCCGAGATGGGCCGCCGCCTTGGCCTTGGCCAGCGCTTCGACGTGCCGATGAGTGCGGTCACCGAAGGCATCATGCCCGACAAGGCCTGGAAGATGGAGCGTCACAAGCAAGACTGGCGCATCGGCGACACGATCAACGCCAGTATCGGGCAGGGCTATGTCCTGACCTCTCCCCTGCAACTGGCCGTGATGACCGCGCGGATCGCCAGCGGCCGCGCCGTTTCGCCCCGGCTGGTGCGGATGGTGAATGACCAGGCCCTGCCCGTGCCCGAGGCCCCGCCGCTTGGCCTGACACCCGAACATCTGCAGGCCGTGCAGCAAGGGATGTATGAGGTGGTGAACGGCGAACGCGGCACCGCGAAATCCAGCCGCATCGTTGATCCAACGCTGGTGATGGCGGGCAAGACCGGCACCAGCCAGGTCCGCAACATCTCGGCCGCGGAACGCGAATCCGGCGTGATTTCCAACGATGATCTGCCGTGGAACCGCCGCGACCATGCGCTTTACGTCGGCTACGCCCCCTATGACGCGCCGCGCTATGCGATTGCGGTGGTGGTGGAACATGGCGGGGGCGGGTCCACCGCCGCCGCCCCCATCGCCCGCGACATCCTCTTGCGCGCGCTGTCGGACGGGATGCCGTCCCTTGACGCCTACCCGTCCAGCCAGCGTGGCCGGATCGAAACCATGCTGAACGAACTGCCCCTGCGCGACCCGGTCACCGGGATCGCCCCGGTCCGGACAAGGGCGTAAAGCGATGAGCTTTCTGGAATACCGCCTGAAACAGGTGCCGACCGGCTTTCGCAAGGTCCTTTACCTGAACTGGCCGCTGGTGGTGCTGGTCACCGCTGTCGCCTCAGTCGGGCTTCTGATGCTTTACTCCATCGCGGGCGGCGATTTCGACCAATGGGCGCGGCGGCAGTCGCAGATTTTCATGGTCGGCATGGTGCTGATGTTCATCGTCGCCATGGTGCCAATCTGGTTCTGGCGCAGCATGGCGGGACTAGCCTATCTTGTCTCCTTTGTCCTCTTGCTGTTCGTTGAGTTCACCGGCGAAATCGGGATGGGCGCGCAGCGCTGGATCGACATCGGCCCCCTGCGCCTGCAACCGTCCGAGATGATGAAGTTCACCCTCGTGATGCTGCTAGCGGCCTATTACGATGCGCTGGACAGCAAGAAGACCTCACGCCCGCTCTATGTGCTGATCCCGGTTCTTCTGACCGTGGCCCCCACGGTGCTGGTCCTGATGCAGCCGAACCTTGGCACCTCGATCCTCCTCCTTCTGGCCGGGGGCGCGGTGATGTTCGCGGCGGGGGTGTCCTTGTGGTATTTCGGCGGGGTGCTGGCGCTGGTCGGGTCGGTCGTGGTCGGGGTCTTCACCCTGCGCGGCACGCCCTGGCAATTCCTGCATGACTATCAGTATCGCCGGATCGACACCTTTCTTGACCCGACCGCCGACCCCCTTGGCGCGGGCTACAACATCATCCAGGCCAAGATCGCACTGGGGTCCGGCGGGTGGAGCGGGAAGGGCTTCATGCAAGGCACGCAAAGTCGCCTGAACTTCCTGCCGGAAAAGCACACCGACTTCATCTTCACCACCCTGGCCGAGGAATTCGGCTTCATCGGGGCCTTTTCCCTCCTCGGGCTTTATGCGCTGATCATCGGGTTCTGCCTGATGGCGGCTTTCCAGAACCGCGACAGGTTCTCGGCTCTTCTGATCGTCGGGGTGGGGGCGAACTTCTTCTTCTATATCGCGGTCAACCTCTCCATGGTGATGGGCATGGCCCCGGTCGTGGGGGTGCCATTGCCGCTTCTCAGCTACGGCGGGTCGGCGATGCTGGTTCTGCTGGTCGGTTTCGGGCTGGTGCAAAGCGCGCATGTCCACAGGCCGCGCTAGATGATGCATCTGACGCACCGGCATGGCCGGTTTCTGGCCGCTTTCGCCGTGGGCGCGGTCATCGCATCGGCAGGCTGGGTGCAGGGTCTGCCCCCGGTTCTGGTTCTGCTTGCGGGTGGAAACACCTTTTTTGTCCTCTATCTCTTCCAGATGGCGCGGCTGATCCGCGCCTCGGGACCGGACCAGCTGCGCGCCCATGCCGCCGAAGCGGATGAAGGCGTGGCCGTGATCCTTGGCCTGACGCTTCTGGCGATCTTGGTCAGCATCACGGCGATCTTTCTGGTCCTGAATGCCGATGACAGCAGCCTTGCCATTCGCCTCACCGCTCTGGTCAGCATTCCCCTCGGCTGGACCACGGTGCATGTCCTTGCGGCGATGCATTACGCCCATCTCTACTATCACCGCGCGCATGGCGGGATGGAGTTTCCGGGCAAGGGCGACCCCGACGCGATGGATTTCGTCTACGCCAGTTTCGTGATCGGGATGACAGCGCAAGTGTCTGATGTCACCGTGACCTCGCGCAAGATCCGTAAGGCGGTGCTGGTGCATTCGGTGGTGACCTTCTTCTACAACACCGTCATCCTTGCGCTGGCGATCAACGCCGCCGTGACGGCAGGTGCCTGAATCAGGCACGGGGCAGCGCGGGTGGCCCGAAGATCGAGGACCAAAGATTAAGAGTTCCTGAAAACGCGACAGCAACCCATTGATTTTGTTTGCGCCAAATCATGTACCACCGCGGACACTTGCCAAAGGCCCTGCCCCATGCCCACGACCCTCTTCGCTGCCCCCTCGCTTTGGCCCGAATATCAGACCGCCCTTCCCCAGGCCCTGGCCGAGGTCGGGGTGACCGGCCCCGTCGTGACAGAAGCCCGACCCGAGGAGGTTGACTACATCGTCTACGCCCCCTCCTCGCCCTTGCAGGACTTCACCCCCTACAGCCGGGCCAAGGCCGTCCTCAGCCTTTGGGCAGGGGTGGAACGGGTGGTGGGCAACCCGACCCTGACCCAACCCTTGTGCCGGATGGTTGACCCCGGCCTGACCGAAGGGATGGTGGAATGGGTGGTCGGCCATACCCTGCGGCATCATCTAGGGATGGACCGGCACATCGTGAACCCCGGCCATGTCTGGGACCCGACCTGCCCCCCCCCTTGCTCGCGAGCGCCCCCGTGGCGATGCTGGGAATGGGGGGCGCTGGGGTCGGCCTGTGCTGCGGCCTTGCGGGCCCTGAACTTCCCGGTGACCGGGTGGAGCCGGTCGCCGAAGCCCGGCTGCCTGCATGGCGAAGCCGGGCTGCGGCAGGCCCTAGCGGGCGCACAGATCGTGGTGACCCTCTTGCCCCGCACGCCCGAGACGGAGAACCTGCTGAACGCCGCGCGCCTTGCCCTTCTCCGCCGTCGCTACCTGTCGATGACGCCGATAGCGCTCGGCATAGGCCTTGTCCTGGTAGGCGGTCAGCAACTCGACCCGCTTGGCGACGATGTCGGACAGCGTCCGCGCCACCTGCTTCTCGACCCTGAGCGTCGGCTTGGCGGCGGCCTGCACCGCGGCGAGGT
>JAAUPC010000089.1 GCA_012036325.1 Paracoccaceae bacterium | reverse complement strand
TCATCCGCAGTGACCCCCGCCTCCCACACCGGCCCACGAGAGACCAGCCGCAGCCGCCCGCGTTCCACCGCCCGGGCGCGACCGATGCCAAGGTCAATCTCGCGCACCCGCGCGCCGCAAAGGTCCACCGCAGCGGCATAGACCGGGCTTTGTTGCAGGGGCAGGAAGGGATCATCGGCAACCATGGCGCCTTTAACGCACGGCTAACCTTTCCATGCCCTTAATGGCGGTCATGAAACGCGTGTCCCTGAAACAGACCCCCGCCCAAGCCCAAGGCTGACCCGTTGGGTGCCAAGCCTTGCGGCCCTTTGCCTTTGCCTTGTCTGGTTGGGGCTGCTCGCCGTCTTTCAGCGGTAAAGCAGCGACTTGCCGCCCGCGAAAAGGTGCACCTTCTTTGGATCAGCGGTCAGCTTCACCGTGGCCCGCCGCAGTTCAGGGCGGATGCCCGGCAATTTCGCCACGACCTGTGCGCCATCGCCGGTCTTCTGGAAATAGAGGAGGGTCACTTCCCCCAAAGCCTCGGTAATCTCCACCAGACCGGAGTGGACCGCGTCGCCCTCGGTTTCAACGAAGTCTTCGGGTCGCACGCCAATCTTGACCTTCAACCCCTTGTCGGCGCTTTGCGTCGGCACTTGGCTGCGCGCCAGACCGCCGTTTTCCAGCCGGACAACCGTAGTAGCACCCGTCTCGATCACCTCACCCGGCAAGAGGTTCATCGACGGGCTGCCGATGAACTGGGCGACGAATTCATTCTCGGGCCGCTCATACAATTCAAGGGGCGAACCCACCTGGCTGATCCCGCCGCCCGCCAGCACCACGATGCGGCTGGCCAGGGTCATCGCCTCGACCTGGTCATGGGTCACATAGACCATGGTGGAATTCGGCATCGCCTCTTTCAGCTGCGCAATCTCGATCCGCGTCGCCACGCGCAGGGCGGCGTCCAGGTTCGAAAGCGGTTCGTCGAAAAGGTAAACCTTCGGGTCGCGCACGATCGACCGCCCGATCGCCACGCGCTGGCGCTGGCCGCCGGACAGGGCCTTGGGCAAGCGGTCCAGATAGGGCGTCAGCTGCAGGATCCGCGCGGCCTTGTCGACGGCGGCATTGATCTCGGCCGGGGTTTTCTTGGCGATCTTCAGAGCAAAGGCCATGTTGTCGCGCACGGTCATATGCGGATAAAGCGCGTAGGACTGGAACACCATCGCGATGCCACGCTGTGCGGGCGGTACGTCGTTCATCCGCTGACCGTCGATGGTGAAGTCACCGCCGGTGATCCGCTCCAGCCCCGCGATCATCCGCAGAAGCGTGGATTTGCCGCAGCCTGAGGGGCCGACGAACACGATCAGCTCACCCGTCTTGATGTCAAGATTGATGTTTTTCAACACCTTGACTTCGCCATAGGCCTTTTCGACGTTCTTCAAGACAAGATCAGCCATGGTATTCCCCCCTCATGCCTGCTTGGCCAGATACACGCCCCAGGGGTCCAGCATCACGCTGCCCCCGATGGCGGTCTGGCTGCCCAGGTCTGTTCCGATTGTTGTCCAGGTTCCCTCGGGCAGGCCATAACTGGCCGTGCTGTCACCAAGGTTAAACACGCAGAGGAGAGTCTCCTCTCCCCTGCGTTGAAAACTCGTTACCCCACCCACGCGGCGATGTGGTCCATCGCCCCGGTACGCAAAGCAGGATGCGCGCGGCGAAAGGCAAGCGCGCGGCGGTAATGCGCCAAGACCGAGGTTTTGTCGCGGTCTTGTGTGGCAACAGAAAGCGGCAAATGTGGCGGCTTCACCGGCAGCCAGGGTTTACCTGCAGAAAACCCGCCATTGTTGTTGTCCGTGATCCAAACCATCGGGGTGCGGGCCCCGTCGCGGCCCTTGAATTCCGGCCAGAACTGAATGCCATAGGGGTCCTGCAGCTCCTCAAGGCTGAGGTCGGCTTCGGGCAGGCCAAGCTCCTCGCCCTGATACAGGCAGATCGACCCGCGCAAGCAGACCAGCAGCGTGGCATAGGTCTTGGCCGCCGCCTCCGACAGGGTCCAGCGGGTGATGTGGCGCACGGTGTCGTGGTTCGAATAGGACCAGCAGGGCCAGGCATCCGGAGCGGCCGCCGCCATCCGGGCGAAGGTTTCCACCAGCGCAGGGGCCGTCAGCCGGGTCGGCTGCAGCATCTCGAACGGGTAGCACATCTGCACCTTGTCGCCACCACTGGTATATTCCGCCATGATCTCCAGCCCCCGCTGGGCATCGCCCACCTCGCCCACGGCGGCAGCGTTGTAGGGGTTGAGAACCGCCCTGAATTTTCGCAGAAAATTCATGTTCTCCGGCTGGTTTTTGGAAAACAGGTGCAGCTGGTGGTTATAGGGGTTCACCGATGGCGCAATGCTGTCGTTGCGCAACTCCTTCGGCAGGGACGGGTTGTCGCGCAAGTGCTTGTCGGCAAAGTAGAAGTTGATCGTGTCCAGGCGGAAGCCATCCACCCCTCGCTTCAGCCAGAAGCGGGCGACGTCCAAAAGCGCCTCTTGCACCGGGTCGTGGTGCAGGTTCAGGTCAGGCTGCGAGGTCAGGAAGTTGTGCAGGTAATACTGCTCCCTCCGCCCATCCCAGGCCCATGCGCTGCCACCAAAAACCGACAGCCAGTTGTTCGGCGGGGTGCCGTCGGGTTTCGGGTCAGCCCAGACATACCAGTCAGCCTTGTGGTTGGTCTTGTCCTTGCGGCTTTCGGTGAACCACGGGTGTGTATCGGCGGTATGGCTCAGCACCAGATCAATCATCACCCGCAGGCCCAGGTGATGCGCTCGGGCGACCAGCGCGTCGAAATCGGCCAGGGTGCCAAACATCGGGTCAACGTCGCAATAGTCGCTGACGTCATAGCCGAAGTCCTTCATCGGGCTTTTGAAGAACGGGCTGATCCAGATCGCATCGGCCCCAAGGCTGGCAATATGGTCCAGCCGCCCGGTGATGCCCGCCAGATCGCCCACCCCGTCGCCGTCACTGTCCTGAAAGCTGCGCGGGTAGATCTGATAGATCACCGCGCCCCGCCACCAGTCGGGGTCCGCCGCCAGAACGCTGCGCCCGTCACGCTCCATCAGGCTCACTTCACCGACCCCGCCAGCAGACCACGCACCAGGAACCGCTGCATGGAAAAGAACACCGCCAAAGGCACTGCGATCGACACGAAGGCCGAGGCGCTGAGGATCTCCCAATCCCCCCCGCGTGACCCCATCAGGTTGACGATGTTGCCGGTGAGCACCTGCTGGTCATTGCCGGTGCCCAGGAACACGAGCGCCACCAGAAGGTCATTCCAGGTCCAGAGGAACTGGAAGATCGCGAAGCTGGCCAGCGCTGGGAAGGACAAGGGCAGGATGATCTTGGTGAAAATCTGGAAATCCGTCGCCCCGTCCACCTTCGCGTTCTCGATGATGTCGCGCGGCAGGCCGACCATGTAATTGCGCAGAAGGTAGATGGCGAGCGGCAGGCCAAACCCGGTATGGGCCATCCAGATGCCCAGATACCCCTTCCCGATGCCGATCCAGTTGTGAAACTGCAACAAGGGGATCAGCGCCAGCTGCAACGGCACCACCAGCAGCCCCACCACAAAAGCCACCAGCAGCGCCCGCCCGGGGAAATCCATCCAGGCCAAAGCATAGGCTGCGAAGGCCGCCACCAGGATCGGGATGATCGTCGCCGGGATCGCCACGGTCATCGTGTTCAGGAACGCCTGCCCAATGCTTTGCCCGGCAAGGGGTGAGGCGATGACATTGCTGTAGTTCCCCGTCGTGAACTCCGGCGGGGTGGAGGCGGTCGCAAAGACCCGCGGCATCCGCAAATCTGCCATCGTCGAGGGGGAACTCAGCACAAACCCGCCATCCGCCCCAACCGTCAGCGTCACGCCATCGCCAAGATCGGCCACCGCGCCCGGCTCATAAGCCTCCGGCTCACGCGAGGATGTGCCCCAGGCGCTGACATCGGTGCCGGCGGCGTAAAGTTGCCCCTCGATGACGAAGACACCATCCCGCTCCACCTCATCGCCCTCAATCCGCACGGCGGCCAGTTGCTGCACCTGCGTGCTCAGCGACTGCCACCATCCGGACCCGACAATCTGATCCCCGGTGCGGAACGAAGACACCAGAAGCCCGAATGTCGGCACGACCCACAGAAGCACCAGCGCAATTGTCGACAGATGCACCGCCCAGACGAGGCCCGATTTCTTGCCTGCAATCCCGTCCATCGCCGCCCCCTTACCGCATTTCCTTGCGCGCGTTGATCACGTTCCAGATCAGGATCGGGGTCACGAGCAGCATGATGATCATCGCCGAGGCCGAGCCCATGCCCCAGTCCAGCGAACGAAACAGCTTGTCATACATGTAGTTGGCCAAGACTTGCGTTTCCCACTGGCCGTTGGTCATGGCCAGCACGATGTCAAAGACCTTCAGGACGGTGATCGTGATCGTGGTCCAGACCACCACGATGGTCCCCATGATCTGCGGCACCTTAATCTTGAAGAAGATCTGGAACGGGTTGGCGCCGTCGATGGTCGCGGCCTCGATCGTGTCTTCTGGCACCCCGCGCAGGGCGGCGGACAGGATGACCATGGCAAAGCCGGTCTGGATCCAGACCAGCACTGCCATCAGGAAGAAGTTGTTCCAATAGGGCTTTTGCAGCCAGACCTGCGGGGTGCCATAGGGCAGCTCATTCGTCGCAATGCCGTAAAGCCAGATCGCCAGCTCATACCCCAGGAACAGCGCCACTGCCGCGCCAAGCAGCCGGGCCAGCGTGACAAGGATGCTGCCCCCCTGCCCTTGCACCAAAGGCCGCAGCACCGACCAGCCCGCCCAGAGGATCGCCAGGAACAGACAGCCGATCAGCACGAAGGGCACCAGCCGCAGCATCAGGAATGACCCCACGCCGCCGTCAAACTTCAGCCAGACCGCGTTGATCAGGCCGATCTGGGACAGGTTCGCATCGCGGCTGTCATAGATCAGCTTGAAGATGACCGAGGCCCCGACGAAGGAAATCGCCATCGGCATGAAAATCAGCGACTTGGCAAAGTTGCCCCATTTGATCCGGTCGGTCAGCTGCGCCGCCAGAAGGCCAAAGGCGGTGGCAGCGGCGGGCACGACGATCAGCCACAGGATGTTGTTCTGCAGGCTTTCGACAAACTTCGGCTCGGCGAACATGGCGGAATAGTTGCCAAGGCCCACGAAAGCGCCATCCCGGTTGAAGACTGACAGCCAGGCCGTCGCGAAGACCGGATAGGCCAGGTAAAGGCACAAAAGCGCCAGCGCCGGGAACAGGAACAGCCAGGGCCGGATCATGTTGGCCCGGTTGGTATTCCGCCCCGCATTCGGGCCCCGCGCCGGATACAGCACCTTGTCGAGGAAAATGTTGGAGGCGTAGAAGTAAAAAACGCAGCCGCCGACGCCAATGACGATCACGAACAAGGCTTGCAGTGCCGGATGCATGTTCCCCTCCATCTGTCTGTCTTGAAACAGATCCTCTGACGGGACCCTTGGGCAGAAGCGCCGGGGGTGGGCCGGGCGCGCGGTGGCGCCCGACCCGAAGTGTCAGATCACTTCGGCCAGATCACTTCGGCCAGCTGGCCTGGATCGCGTCAGCCACTTCCTGGGCGGACTTGCCACCCACGAAGTCGACCATCCCGGTCCAGAAGCTGCCCGCGCCAACCGCGCCCGGCATCAGGTCAGACCCGTCAAAGCGGAAGGTGGTGGCGTTGGCCAGGATCTCCCCCTGCTTTTTCAGCGCGGCCGACCCGTAAAGGTCAACGCTCACGCCCTTGTGCGGGGTGACGAAACCGGTCTGCGCCATCCAGACTTCATGCGCGATCGGGGTCTTCAGGAACTCGATGAAGGCCTGTGCCGCCGGGCTGTCCTTCATGATGAAGGCAAGCGTTCCCGCGCCCAGAACCGGCGACCCCAGATCCTTCTCGGCATAGGCCGGGAAGTAGAAGAAGTCAGCATCGGTGCCCAGTTCCGTGCCTTCGGGGAAGAAGGACGGGATGAACGACGCCTGGCGGTGCATGTAGCACTGCGGCGGCGACGAGAAGAGGCCCTTGGGGCTGTCGCGGAAGTCGGTCGAGGCAACGGCAGCAGCGCCACCGGCGACATAGGCATCCGTCTTGGCGAAGGTCCCGAAGGCTTCGATCGCGCCCACGACTTCGGGGCTGTTGAACGGCAGGCTGTTCGACACCCAGGCGTCATAGACTTCCGGCGGCTGCGTGCGCAGCATCATGTCTTCAACCCAGTCGGTCGCGGGCCAGCCCGTCGCACCGCCGGAACCCAGGCCGATGCACCAGGGCGTGCCGCCATCGGCAACGATCTGGTCGGTCAGTGCCATCAGCTCTTCCATCGTCGTCGGCACGGCGTACCCTGCGTCGGCGAAGTTGTCGGGGCTGTACCAGACCAGCGATTTCACGTCGGCCTTGTAGGGGAAGGCATAAAGCGCAGGTGTGCCATCAGCGCCCGGATAGGTGCCAAGGGCGGCCCAGCTTGCGCCCGCGCCATAGTTGTCAGTCAGCCACGTTGCGGTTTCGGCCGACAGGGGCGTGATGAACCCGCGCTTGGCCAGATCGGCGATCAGGCCGGGCTGCGGCAGCACGGCGACATCCGGGGGCGAACCCGCCTCGGCGTCGATGATCAACTGCTGCTCATAGCCTTCCGACGACGAATAGCTGACGGTCACGCCGGTTGCGGCGGTGTAGTAAGCCAGCATCGATTCAACCAGAACCTGGTCTTCACCGCGCCAGGGCCCGAAGATCGTCAGCGACTGACCTTCCAGGTTGTTGGCTTCGTCAAACGCGGTGTAGCTGGCCCAGTTGAAGGCGCCTTCGCCCACGGGATATTTCAGGTCCTGCGCCATGGCGCCGCCCGCACCCAGCGCCAGCGCCGCGGCGCTGACGAGAAGTTTCGTCTTCATTGCAATCCTCCCGATTCCCCCGCCCTCATGGCGGGGCGATTGTTCCCAAGGGCAGCCGGAGACGCTTCTGAAACAGAATCGCTTCAAACCGCTTTGGATGCCCAAGGGTCGCCGATCCCGGCCCTCAAGTCAATCCAAAGCGCCTTCAAATCATGCAAACCGCCCCCAATCTGCCCGCCCCGCACGCCGTAATCGTTTACGGAAGCCGGTGATATGTTTTGACGCACCCCTGCAAGCTGGCTAAGGTTCGGGCGGTTGAAACCGTTTTGAGCAGCAGGACCGATGAACCTCAAGGAACTCGCCACCAAGTTGGGGCTGTCGCCCACCACGGTGTCGCGCGCCCTGAACGGCTATCCTGAGGTGAATGAGACCACCCGCGAACGCGTTGTCGCCGCTGCCAAACGCCACAACTACCACCCCAACACCCGCGCCATCCGCCTGGCCACGGGCCGCGCCATGGCGGTCGGCCACGTCATCCCCATCGCCACAAGGCATGAGATTGTGAACCCGGTTTTCGCAGATTTCATCGCCGGCGCGGGTGAGACATACAGCCGCAACGACTATGACATGGTCCTCTCCGTCGTCCCGGATGAGGATGAGGAAACTACCTACCGCGGCCTGAAATCCAAGGGCAATGTCGACGGCGTCATCGTCCACGCCCCCCGCACACATGACCCCCGCATAGCACTTCTGCGTGAGATCGGCCTGCCCTTCGTCGTCCACGGCCGCGCGACCGGCACCGCTGATCCCTATTGCTGGCTGGACGTGAACAACCGCCGCGCCTTCCAGCGCGCGACCGAATTCCTCCTTGACCTTAGCCATTCCCGCATCGGCCTGGTCAACGGGCTCGAATTCATGGATTTCGCCATCCGCCGCCGCACCGGCTATGAGGGTGCCCTGACCGCACGCGGCATTGCGCCGGACCCGGCCCTCATGGCGTCGGATGAGATGACCGAGATTGCCGGTTTCCGCGCCGCCACCCGCATGCTGGCCCTGCCCCAACCGCCCACCGCCTTCCTCGCCTCCTCCATGATCTCGGGCATGGGCGTGCGCCGCGCGGTGGAAAGCTCAGGATTGGTCATTGGCCGTGACGTGTCGGTCATCATCCATGACGATGACCTTTCCTACATGAAGAACGGTGAGGATGTGCCGATCTTCACTGCCACCCGCTCCTCGGTGCGTGAGGCTGGTCGCCTGACCGCCGAGATGCTCTTGGACGTCATCGCCCGCCCCGATGCCGGCCCCCAGCAGCGCCTGCTTGAGGCTGAGCTTATCATTGGCCAATCCACCGGCCCCGCACCCAAAGGCTGATCCATGTTTTCCACGAAGCCCCTGTCGCGCTTCGACTTTCCGCCCGGATTCGTCTTTGGCGCTGCGACCGCCGCCTACCAGATCGAAGGATCGGCCTTCGGCGGCTGCGGCCCCTGCCATTGGGACACGTTCTCTGCCACCCCCGGCAACGTGGTCCGGGCTGAGGATGGGGCGAAAGCCTGCGATCATTACCACCAGTGGCCGGCTGACCTTGACCTTCTGAAAGCCGCCCATATGGACGGCTACCGTTTTTCCACCTCCTGGGCGCGCGTCATGCCGGATGGGGTGAAGATCAACGCGCAAGGCCTTGATTTCTATGACCGTCTGGTTGACGGCATGCTGGAGCGGGGCCTGAAACCCTTCCAGACCCTCTATCACTGGGAAATGCCCTCGGCGCTGGCCGATCAGGGCGGCTGGACGAACCGCGACACCTGCCACCGCTTTGCCGACTTCAGCGAAGCTGTCACCCGCCGCCTTGGCAACCGCGTCGCCTTTATCGCCACGATCAACGAACCCTGGTGCGTGGCTTGGCTGTCCCATTTCATGGGCATCCATGCCCCGGGCCTGCGCGACATTCGCGCCGCCGCCCGCGCCATGCACCATATCCTGCTGGCCCACGGCCTGGCGGTGGAACGCCTGCGCAGCATGGGCCAGCCGAACCTTGGCATCGTGCTAAACTTCGATCACGCTTCGCCCGCCACCGACAGCCCGGAAGATCAAGCCGCCTCAGACCTTTGGGACGGGATCTTCAACCGCTGGTTCATCGAAGGCATCACCCGCCAGACCTATCCCGCCAATGTGCTGGAAGGCCTTGGCCCCCACATGCCGCATGGCTGGCAGGATGACATGCCCCTGATCGGGCAAAAGCTGGATTGGCTGGGCGTCAACTACTACACCCGCCACCTGCACGCCCATGCCCCTGGTACGCCCTGGCCCAGCCTGCGCGACGTCCCCGGTGACCGCCCGCGCACCCAGATGGGCTGGGAGATCTATCCCGAAGGCCTGCACCATTTCCTGACCCGCCTGTCGAAAGACTATGTTGGCGATCTGCCGATCTATGTCACCGAAAACGGCATGGCGAATGCCGATGTCCTGGAAGGCAGCGCCGTAACCGACCAGATTCGTGAGGATTTCCTTTTTTCCCACCTTGCCGCCACCCGTCAGGCCATTGCCGATGGGGCCAATGTTCAGGGCTTCTTCTACTGGTCGCTTCTGGACAATTACGAATGGGCCGAAGGTTACGAAAAGCGCTTTGGTCTGGTGCATGTTGACTTTGACACTCTGGTCAGGACGCCGAAATCCTCTTATCACGCCCTCGCCCGCGCATTGGCGCGGAATGATGGAGCGTAAGATGTCCCTCGCCATTCTTGCTGATATCGGCGGCACCAATACCCGTGTTGCGCTGGCCGATGGGGCCACGGTGCGGTTGGACAGCATCCGCCGCTTCCCGAACGCCGAATATCAAGCACGCGGGCAGGATATCGCGCATGTGCTGCAGGACTATCTGGCGCAGACCGGGGCGCAGGTGGCGGGCGTCTGCGTCGCTGCCGCAGGCCCGGTGCAGGATGGCGTGGCCACGATGACCAACCTTGATTGGGTGATGGACGCGGACAAGCTAAGCCGTGCCACGGGCGCAGGAAAAGTGGCCATACTCAATGACTTGCAGGCGCAAGGTCAAGCGTTGGGGCATATCCCGGCGGCCAATCTGCGCCGGGTGATCGACGGCCCCGTCCTGCCCCATGCGCCGATGCTGGTCGTCGGTCTTGGCACCGGGGTCAATGCCGCCCCCGTCCATCCGGGTAGCCACGGCCGCGTCGTGCCACCGTCCGAATGCGGTCATGTCAACATGCCCGTCCGCACGGAAGAAGATTTCCAGCTTGCCCGCTTCATTGAGGAGAAGGAAACCCTGGAACGCGAATTGAACAAGTATGCCGAAAAGCGGATGGAATTCGCTCGACCAAGACTCGGCGCTATCTCCCTCCCCACCACTCAGGCTGAGTCAATCAACATACTTGAAGCGGCACTGACCGAAACAGTATTGATCGAAGAAACTATCCCGCTCGAATCGGGTTCTCCCGAGGAAACCGCGCCGATGCCGTCGGAAACCAACCTCGAGACTTTTGATCTGAGCGCCGTGGAAGCCGCGCCGCCGCTCGAGGCGTTCGATTTGGATTTCGGAGATGTCAGCGCCCCGGTGCGCCCCAGAGGTCCAACCGCGCCGAGCAGCCTCACGGGACACCCGAACTACGCCGCGTCTCTAAGAATGTTCTCTACACCGCGTCGTCGGCGCGGGTCGCTTCGAGCAAAAAGCGAGCGCCGCCGCGACGGACGACACCGCGCCCGTCACCGCGACCCCAGGCGCAGCAGAGGACACCGAATGAAATTCATCCTGACCTTGCTACTGGCACTCACCTCGAGCGCCATCGCGCAAACCGCCGAGTTGACAATCACCCCCGCCGCGATCCTCGAGACGGGATTGAACGTCGTCGTCGGGCAACGCCTGGAGTTTCGTCTGGTTTCCGCGCAACCGGATTTGCAAACGGTGACGCTGAACCTGACTCGAGCCGGACGGGTCGTCGGAGATTACCCGATGCGCCGCGACGGGAACGACTGGATCACGAGTCTGAAACTCGAGTCGCCGTATGCGCACGTCGCCACGGTGCGTCAATTCGAGAAGGAACGCGTCTGGTCCAGCGCCCTTGACCTGTACGCCCTCGAGACCGAAGACGCGAAGCTTGTGACAGCCAACAATTCCGCCAGCCTACCGCTGGATTTCGTCGTCAC